>CAYNNP010000204.1:0-12177 GCA_964398215.1 uncultured Pirellulaceae bacterium
CGTTTTAATGTGAAACCGGGTCATGTATCCTTTAACACATGAACAAATCATTGAATCGTCGTCGTTTTGTGCTCCGGTCCGTTGCAGGAACGCTCGCCTTGCCAGGACTCGCTTCCTTGCGGGCTGGTGCCGCTGATACAGGATCCGTTTTGGCAACCAAGGGTGCCGGCGTTGGTGCTCGGAGGTTTGTTGCTGTCGGCAACTTGCTGGGCTTTCAACAAAAACACTTCTTTCCAAAAACGGAAGGCAAACAGTTCGAGGAAACGACACTGCTAAAGCCGCTTGCCGCGAACCGCGATCAGATGACGGTCTATCGTGGGCTTGACCATGGGATTCGTGGCGGGCACTTTGCAGTCCACACGTTTCTGTCCGGCATCTTGCACCACGAATCGAAAAATCGGCGTGATGGAAACGTCACAATTGATCAGTTCATCGCTGACGCCATTGGCACCGAAACACGATTTTCATCGTTGACGGTCGGCTCCGAAGGAGGCATCCACGGTGGCTGCCAAATGTCCTGGACACGTTCGGGAGTTCGCGTTCCACCGATCACCGCTCCCGCAGAACTGTTCGAGAAACTGTTCGTGATGGATTCAAAGGAAAATCGCGATCAAAAGTCAAAAGCAAATGTGCTGCAGGCATCGATTCTAGATTCCATTCGAGAAGAAGCCGGTGCACTATCGAAACAAGTCAATAAAGAAGACAAAGCCAAGCTAGACGAATACTTCAGTTCAATTCGCGATGTTGAAAAACGACTGCAAGTCCGCAAACGCTGGGTCGACCAAGTCAAACCCGATGCGCCATTTGACAAACCAGCCAACAGGAACACGGTTGACGATCTACCGATGCTGTACGAGTTGATCGCGTTGGCGCTACAGTCAGATTCGACTCGTGTTGCAACACTCGAAATTGGTGGCAGTTTCTTGCCGCAAAACTTAGGGATAGACAAGTCCTATCACAGCCTTTCACACCACGGCAATGACGAAGAAGCAGTCGGCCATTTAGTGAAACTGGAAACGTATCAGTTGCAACAGTTTGACAAATTCTTGTCCCGGCTTTCAGCAATTCAAGACGGCGAACAAACGCTCTTGGATTCAACGGCAGTCTTGTTCGGCAGTGGCATGGGCAACGGTAGTTCGCACACCAACTCTGACTTGCCTATCGTGCTTGCTGGTGGAGGCTATGGGACCGGACAGTTTAAAAAGGTGAAGGCAAAAGGCGTTGGCAAAGTGCCGCTTTGCAACCTGCTGCTGGATATCGCGCAGAAAACGGGCGTGCGCAGCGATTCGTTTGGTACCAGTACCGGCACCTACTCGTAATCACGAGAAAAGCCATTTCAAGAAAACGCTGATTTCCAATGCGAACATGTAACCCATCGACTCATATGCGATCACTGCTGATGGTCGCGATTGCAATGTTTACCTGTCCGTGCTTTGCCGACCAGCCGAAAGCTCTCTCGCACAAAGCTGTCAGCGATTTTATCAATCAACACTGCATTGATTGTCACTCCACGGACACGGCCGAAGGCGAACGAGAGTTCAGTTCGTTTTCATTGCCAATTGAATCTGAAAATCAACTGATCACGGCAGACGAGATCATTGATCAGGTCACGCTCAAGCAAATGCCGCCGGAGGATTCCGAGCAACCATCCGACGACGAACGTGTTGCTCTGGTCACCGCTCTCCGCGATGGAATCAAACAAGCTCGAGGGAGGTTGAAGTCAAACAGTGGCAAAACGGTGATGCGCCGTCTTTCGAATCGCGAGTACGAGAATACACTCGCCACGCTTTTTGGTCGCCGCGTCGACACACTTGGGCTGACAGCGAAATTCCCAAAGGAAAACACCGAACATCACTTGGATACGATCGGCGAGGCTCTTGTAACCTCCGGTTTCTTGCTGGATCAATATTTCCAAGCCGCAGATCGGTTGGTCGAACATCGACTCGGCAAGCCCAAGATGCAACCCAAGTCGTGGCATTTCAAAGACAATTTTAAACAGTACGAGGAACTGAATAACCCGCACCGAAGCGCTTTTAAATTTCAGTACCTTTGTTTGTACGAACAGCCGAATACCGATTCTCGTCAAGGCGGCTATGGCCACATTGAAGACTTTCTTGGCGGCGTACCGGTGTCAGGGCTGTACGAAATCAAAGCGCTCGCCCAGGCGATGCACCGTGACACGCATTACGATCCAAAAATATTTCGCATCGACTTTTCCGAGCCCTTTCAACTGGCTGTCGTGACGGGCGACGCCACCAAAGGCCACATCCATTACCCACAAGCCATCGAACCGATTCTTGACCAAACCATCGTGCCGGACAAGAAACCAGAGTGGTTGAGTTTTCGAGTTTGGCTGGAGGCTGGTCAAACGCCACGATTCATTTTCCCTAACGGGCCGTATGAGTCGCGGGCATCGGTAATCGAAGTCAATGAACGATACAAGAAAGAGTTTAAGAATCCGAAATCGGGTGTTTCTCGACTCACACTGCTTCGTGAAGGAGCGTTGCCGCATATTAAAATTGGCGAGATCAAAATTCGCGGTCCACTGAAGGAAGATGGCGGCAGCAAAGAAGAAACGGCTGTGTTTGGCAAGCGGGGATTTCAACCCAAACAGGCCATCAAACAGCTGCACGCGTTTGCTGAAAGAGCCTACCGTCGACCACTAAACGACGAAGATCGCAAACGGATTCAGCGCATCTACGACAAGCGCTTGGCGGAAAAGGCGGGGCCACGGAGGGCAGCATTGGACACCATCAAAATGATGTTGTGCTCACCGTCGTTCATTTATCTAAGTGAGATCACTCGCGAGAAAGAAAACGAGCTGCGTCCATTCGATCTCGCATCGCGGCTTTCATACGCTTTGTGGGCCGCGCCACCGGATCAAGAACTTTTTCAGGCGGCAAAGTCAGGTCAACTCACCAAGACGGCTGAATTGAAAAAGCAAATTCGTCGCATGCTAGCCGATGGCCAATCGCGCGAATTTGTAAACGGTTTTCTAGATAGCTGGTTGAACTTGCGCGACATCGGCAACTTGCCTCCGCCGCGCCAGGCAGCCTGGATGTACTACGCACAGAATTTGCCCGAATCAATGAAAGAGGAAACACGATACTTCTTTCGCCATCTACTAAAGCAGAACGGGCCCGTCACCGATTTTTTGGATTCGGACTACACGTTTGCCGATCAGAAACTCGCCAAACTATATGGGCTGCCAGAGAAAGACACTCTCCGGCTTGCTGATGGTTTTCAACGTGTTAGCCTAGCGAAAAATCCGCAACGCGGTGGCGTGCTGGGAATGGCAAGTGTCTTGACCGTCAGTGCCAACGGTGTCGACACGTCACCAGTGACCCGAGGAGTTTGGGTTCTGGAGAACATCTTGGGAATCACGCCGCCACCGCCACCAGATGAAGTGCCCGCACTTGACGCCAATGTGAAAGGGGCGAAATCGATTCGCGAGAAATTGGCGATGCATAGCAAAGACAAGGCTTGCATCGTTTGCCACAAAAAGATCGACCCGCTTGGCTTTGCTCTAGAGAATTTCGGACCGATCGGCAGATGGAGAGGCAAGTATCCGAAACAAAAGAAACCGATTGATACTGCCGGCAAATTCCCATCAGGCGAAACATACAAAGACTTTGCAGGATTCAAAAAAGTGCTTGTATCCAGCCGCCGCGAAATATTCACGCGCAGCCTCATCGAAAAGATGCTCAGCTACACAACCGGCAGACTGATGCAGCCCATTGATCGTTTTGAGATCGATGACATTCTTGCTCGCGTAAACGATGACAAGGGCGGCCTGAAAACGCTGGTGACAGAAGTATTGACCAGCAAGATCTTTCGATCGCGATAGCCTTGCTGGGACACAGCTATTTCGGAAAGTGGAGCGAGGGCGACTTCAGACTGAAAATCGCGGAGTACTGATAACGATGCTTTCAACGAAGCCGCCCAGCTCCAATGTCAAGTCATCCGTTTGCCGCGTTGATCATCTGAGTTGCGAGGTTCGGATGGGATCCAAAGAAATCGACGACCTGTGGTCTTAAATGCTGGTTTGCGAAATCAACCAGTTCCTCATTGCCTACTTTGGTTCGTGTCGCGCCTTGCCATTTTGGATCTGGCAAACGAACTGAAATGATCCCGGTCACTTGTGATTCGTAGTCATTTGGCTGTGGCAATCGTTCGTTTGGATCCAACAAACTTTTTCGAATGCCGATCTCGTTCAGCACATCGGTCAAAACCGAAAAGAACCCAATCTGATGAGCGCCTCCTTCAGAACAATGAATGTCATTGATGTAGGAGACAAGGCTATTGGCAGGTCTGAGTGCGACCTGGAATGTCGTTTCGTTGACTTCAGCATCAACACAAAGCCGCCATTGGTCTCTGAAATTTGATCGATGCAGATCAGGACAAACGTGGTCCAAGTAGTCCTGCAATCCGCTTGGATTGTGGAATGCGCACGCCTGTTTGGTTCGTTCGTCACTGACGCTTGTTTTCAATCCCGCATGCAGGAACGAGAGCACCTGAAGTCGATTCTTTATGCGAGCAAAGACAAATTTCGCATCACTGAAGATCTCAGGATCGGGCAGAAAGGAGATCCGCGTTCCCACTTGGCCAGTTCGAGGCATAGTCTGGACAGCCGCAAGTGGCTCGCCTTGCCGGTACTCTTGCCGATAGACCTCCGATTCGCCGCACACTTCAATACGAAACCAACTGCTCAATATGTTGACAATCGAAATTGGCAGTCCGTGCATGCCGCCTCGGAAGTGAGTGTTGTACCCAAATATTGAATGCCCTGATGAGTGAAAGCGAACAGAACACAATTCGTCTTCCAGATTGGTTGTTGCACGATCATCCGAATCGGACCGATCGATGACTTTCAGCAGGCAACCGACATTATCGTCTTGAAGCGTAACCGATCCATCGACGTGAATACTGATCGAAATATCGGACACGTGATTCGATTCAAATCCACCAAGCATCAATTCAATCGCGTACTCAATCAAGTAATGCAAGCCTGCTTGTCCGGTATCGCCGATGTACATGCCCGGCCGTTTCCGGACGTGCTCTCGATCACTTAGATGCTTCAGATCCACACTGGTGTATTCAGTTGGAACAGCTTCTTGCGGCGATTGGTTGGTAACTTCATCAGTCATGGGGAGGCCCTTTTCGTGGTTCAATGAAACGTGTGCACACGGGCGTGCACTGATGGATGCTAACGAGCAAGGGCAAGTTGAAAAGCGTTAAATTACCAAGCCAAATTTGCACCGAATACGGAAGCAATGAATCCCTGGTAGAGCCCAAAATAGGCTCGAGAACAGGGCCATCGAAAACGGCCTCAAAATGTGTTGCATCGCCGTGACACATGAGTCGCGTTTGGAGCACTGCCCGCAGAGGGCAACTGAGCCGCTTTCATGGTGGTCGAAAAACCTCTGAAAAAGAGCTGAAAATCGTGCGATTGAACATGACGTTTTGCTCAAAGTAGGTTAGGCATTCTTGCCCGACTGAATTGAAAAACGCTTTGAATCCGGCAAGAGTGCCAAATCTACCAGCAACTCAAATTGAAAAAGTGACTTGCCCTGTGCATAAGCTGGCGTCAGAGCTCGCGCCAGTATCCTTTGCTATGAATCAGGGAGTACAATAAGCCCGCCCGCCTTGAGTCCCCTCTCTCCAAAAAATCAAATCCATGAAGCGATTTTCGAAGATTTTTGTTGGCATCATTATTGGTTTGTCACTTGCAAACTTGTCCTCTGCCCAGCAACCTTTTTTGCAGTTTCAGCCCGGCGACCACGTCGTCTATATCGGCAACACGATGGCGGATCGGATGCAGCACCATGGGTGGTTGGAAACGTATCTTCACGCTCTTCATCCAGACCACAAACTGACGTTCCGCAACCTTGGTTTTCCAGGCGACGAAATAGCGAACCGTTCACGGTCACAGAATTTTGGAAGTCCTGACCAGTGGCTGACGAAATGCAAAGCCGATGTGGTACTGTGTTTCTTTGGCTACAACGAGGCTTTGCGTGGCGAAAGCCAATTGGCGAAATTCAAAAGCGATTTGGCCGAAATGATCGACCAAATGCGGTCGCAAAAGTACAACGGAAAGTCCGCGCCGCGGCTCGCAGTTGTTTCTCCGATCGCTCACGAAAATCTCAACAGCCCGCATCTCCCCGATGGTCAAGAGAACAATGCCAAGCTGGCAATGTACACCCGCGCGATGCAAGAGGTTTGCACCAAAAAGAAGGTGCCTTTTGTTGACGTTTTCGCGATCAGTCAATCGCTCTACGCAAGTTCAAAAGATCCTTTGACGATCAATGGCATTCACCTTTTGGATGATGGGAACCGACAACTTGCCAGCGAGATCATTCGTGTAGCCTTTCCATCGACCGAACGAAAACAGCTGGATGAATTGACTCGTCTACGGGCTGCCGTACTGGACAAAAACTATCATTGGTTCAGTCGTTACCGCGTTGTCGATGGCTACAACGTTTTTGGAGGTCGATCAAAATTAAATTGGCACGGACAATCCAACGCGGACGTGATGAAACGCGAAATGGAGATCTTTGATGTCATGACGGACAACCGCGACGAAAAAATCTGGGCGGTTGCGGCGGGCGGTGATTTGAATGTCAAAGACGATAATCTGCCTGTCGAATTAGCTGTCAAAACCAACAAGCCCGGACCGTTGGAAGACAAGGCTTGGCCCTATCTTGGTGGTGATCAGGCAATTGATAAGATGAAGATCGCCGAAGGTATGCAAGTCAATCTGTTTGCATCCGAAGAACGCTTTCCGCGCCTTGTGAATCCAGTGCAAATGGCTGTCGATCCTGATAGTCGGCTGTTCGTTTCGGTGTGGCCTTCGTACCCACACTGGAATCCAACGGAAACACGACGCGACGCGATTCTGATTTTTCCAGACGAAGACGCTGATGGCAAAGCGGATGATTGCATCGTGTTTGCCGACGAACTGAATTCCGTGACCGGATTTGAATTTTGGAACGGCGGCGTCTTGGTGGCTGCTCCGCCTGAAATTTGGTTTTTGAAAGACACCGACGGCGACGACAAAGCAGATTTGAAATTGCGAATGTTGCAAGGCGTGTCCAGCGCCGATACCCACCACTCTGCGAACGCGGTCGTGATTGGGCCCGACGGTTGGATGTATTGGTCGCGTGGTATCTTCAACGTTGCCAATTTTGAAACTCCTACCAAGACGTTTCGCAGTGGTTCTTCCGGTGTCCACCGCTTCAATCCCAGAACCTTTGAATTCGAGTTTCATTTTCCAATTGGCCCAAATCCACACGGTGACGTGTTCGATCGTTTTGGATACCAGTTCGCCAATGATGGAACTGGCGGGACCGGTTCCTATGTGAATATCGGCAAGGGAGTGGGCAACAAAAAATGGTTCAAGAAGCGGGTGCGTCCTGTTCCGGCAACCGGAATCTTATCCAGTGGCCATTTTCCAAAAGAGAACAATGGCAACTTTCTAATTTGCAATGCGATCGGTTTTTTAGGTGTCCTACAACATGAAGTCAAATACGACGGCGCGGATATCACGGCGGAAGAAATCGAACCAGTTCTCGTTTCGGCGGACCCAAACTTCCGGCCCAGCGACGTGGAAATGGGCGGCGATGGCGCTCTATACGTTTCTGATTGGCACAACACACTGATTGGCCACATGCAACACAACATGCGTGACCCGAATCGCGATCACGAACATGGACGCATCTATCGTGTGACTGCCAAGGATCGACCGTTAATGAAAGCCGCCAAGATGAAGGGCAAACCTATCGCGGAGGTCTGTAAGAACTTTTTCGCTGTTGGCAATGCTGTGAGATACCGCGCCCGAATCGAACTAAGCGGTCGCTCGCCAGAAATGATCAAAACCGAAGTGCAGCGGTTCGCGGACGCTTTGAATCCCCAGTCAGTTTCTGAGCAGCGGGACGAGGCTCAAGCTCTTTTGGAATGCCTGTGGGTTTTTGAAGAACAGCGAATCGTTAATTTCCAGTTGTTGCTGAAAACTTTCCAAGCTGCTGAACCGCGAATTCGAGCCGCCGCAATCAGAACGCTTGGTCACTGGGCGGGACGCGTTGATGGATGGCAAGAACTGCTAGTGAAAGCTGGCGCGGATCCTTCCGCACTGGTTCGCGCTGAAGCGGTCAAGGCAGCTGTCGAACTTGGGGGCACCGCTGCGGCCAACACGCTATTCGAAGTCGCATCCCGAACCACTGATGCCGAACTGGACACTGTTTTGGAATACGCAAAACGTTCAATCAATATCGATACGATCGTCCGCGACATGATTGCAAACGACAAAAAACTCAGTCCTGCAGCGATGGCTTACACGCTCAAGAATGCTTCGGTTGCAGATCTGCTCAGCATGGAAAAGAACGAGGCAGTTTACCGGGCTATCCTTAGCCGAAAAAATGCGAAAGCATCGGACCTTGCCAGTTCGCTATCTGGGCTAGCGGTCGCGACTGGAAAATCCGAGCTAGACGTTCTGATGTCGTTGATCAGCGAAGCCCGAAAGGACTCTGGCAGCAATTTCACAGGGCTTGGGCAATTGCTGGCCGCACAGCCAATCCAGAAACTGCAAAGTGTCCGCGACCAAATCGAAGACATTGCTTTTAATGGGGAATCACCCGATCTAAAGCGACTTGGTTACGCCGCATGGGTAGCGGCCGCCGGACCCGACGATGCGTTTCTAGCCGCGTCAAAAAACAAAGATAGTTTGCGAGACTTTCTGGGCGCCGTGCCAACCATCAATCAACAGGCTCGCGCCGCGTTTTATGACAAGATCGAACCATTGATTTTTAATCTGCCTGCCAACATGGAAGCGGAAGCGACTGGCACAGAATTGCAAGAATCAGGAATCAACGTCGACTACTTTTTCCCAAGTGCTTCCAACGTTGCCGCTGAAACACTTGCCAAGATGAAGCCATCGGCCAGCGCGGTGGTGCCGAAAATCGTAATGAACGTTCCAATATTGAAACAACGGGACAAGTTTGCCTTGCGGTTCACCGGCAACCTGCTCGTTCCTAAATCCGGCAAGTACACGTTTTATATTGCGTCGGATGATGGATCGCGGATTTACGTCAACGACAAACTGTTGATCAATAACGACGGCTTGCACGGCATGTTGGAAAAGAACGGCACCATCCATCTGGCGGCTGGACTGCACAAGCTGATGGTCACGTACTTTGACAATGGAGGCGGTGATGGCTTGAGCGTGAATTGGTCAGGTCCCGAATTCAAGAAACAACCGATACCAGCAGATAGCTTGATGATCTCGGGCGGTGAAACGCTTCACGATGTTGCCATCACGGCACTTGCATCGATACCCGGCAACGACCAGCGAAAGTTCACTTCACTGGCATCGCTTGTCGCGCAAGGACGCAGTCGGCCCGCAGCGATTCGAGCTCTGAAAACGATCCCCGCATCAGAACGACCGCAAAAACTGGTTCGCCCATTGATCAACGATTTGATTGGCTACCTCAGCGAATTGCCCGCACGATACCGGACCAGCGGAAGTGGGCCGGACGCCATCGCATTGACGAAATCGTTGGCAGAACGACTGGACAAAGAGACCGCATCATCGATCGAAGCTCGGCTACAGAACTTGGACGTTCGCTTGATCGCGATCGGCACCGTTCCGCATCGAATGATCTATGACAAAGAGGTGATCGCGATCCAAGCTGGCAAACCCGTCGAGTTTCGCTTTAGCAATACTGATGACATGCCTCATAACTTTGCAATCACAACTCCAGGTGCTCTGCAAGAAATTGGCGAACTGGCAGAAGCAACGGGCCGCGACGAAGACGCCCAAGCACGCCATTTCATCCCAAAGTCCGACAAAGTTCTGCTTGCCAGTAAATTGCTACAGCCCGGCCAAGAACAAGCCCTGGCGTTCGACGCGCCGCAAACTCCTGGTGTTTATCCTTACGTTTGCACCTATCCCGGGCACTGGCGACGCATGTACGGAACGTTGTACGTGGTGGCCGACCTGGAATCCTACAACGCCAACGCAGAAGCCTACCTTGCCAAAGCAAAGTTACCAGTCAAAGACGACTTGCTCAAAATCAACAAACGCAGCCACGCGTGGACGTTTGACGAATTGGCATCCGATGTCAAAAAACTGCCGCATGGACGTTCGTACCAGGTTGGTAAAGAACTGTTCAAAGTCGCGTCGTGCGTTGGCTGTCACAAACTGGCGGGCGACGGAAATGTGTTTGGCCCTGACCTCACCAAACTGGACGCAAAGAAACATACGACTGAGGCAATCTTGAAAGCGATCCTTCAGCCGTCTACCGAAATCGACCCCAAGTATCGATCCACGACATTTCTAATGGACGATGGCTCAGTCGTGACCGGGATGGTGATGTCGGAAACGGATGACGAGATCAAAATCGTGATCAACCCATTGGCCAAAGGCAAACCGACTGTTCTGAATCCAGATGAAGTCGAAGGCCGGCGCGAATCGAAAGTGTCGCTGATGCCCAAAGGTCTGCTAGACAAGCTCTCGCGAGAAGAGATCCTGGACCTATTGGCCTTCGTGTTCGCAAAAGGTGATGAAAAACACATGCTGTTCAAAGGTCATGAGCACCACCATCACTAATTTACGCCCAGCCAAAGACACTGGCGTTGTTTCAGCGCCAGCATTTCCCAACCAAGCTCCCAAAATCGATCTCCAACATATCGTCATCCCATGAAGCATCTCTCGCATATCGCCATCGCTTGCCTAGCCATCGTTTGTTTTCTGTGCTGTTCGTCATCGCTTGATGCACAGGTTCCGAATTGGCCACAATTTCGGGGCACAACCGGCGACGGACAGGCTGTTGATGCTGTATTGCCGCTTAAAATCGACGACTCCAACATCAAATGGAAAACACCGATTCATGGCAAGGGATGGTCGTCACCAGTCGTTTGGGGTGATCAAATTTGGTTGACCACAGCCACGGAAGATGGCACGAAGATGTCGGTGCTATGCATCGACCGAAGTTCGGGAACAGTGTTGATTGACAAAGTTTTGATTGAAAATAAGGAACCGGCATTTTGTCATGCGATGAACAGCTATGCGACTCCAACGCCGGTGATCGAAGACGGCCGTATCTATGTTCATTTCGGATCCTACTTGACCGCTTGCCTGAACACCAAGGATGCCTCGCTGATCTGGCAACGCAAAGACTTGGAATGTGATCACTACCGTGGGCCTGCGTCGTCACCGATCATCGAAGCGGGCAAATTGTTTGTCGCCTACGATGGTTTTGACGTGCAATACGTTGTCGCATTGGACAAAAACACGGGCAAGACGATTTGGAAGCGCGATCGCGACATTGACTACGGAACCGACAATGGCGATCGCATGAAAGCGTACTGCACAGCGCATGTCATCGAAGTCAAAGGGCGCAAAGAACTGATCTATCCGTCAGCCGGCGCGACCATTGCATACGACCTTGAATCGGGCGACCCACTCTGGACGGCTTATCATGGCGGCATGAACGCATCGGCACGTCCAATTTTTCACAGTGGATTGCTTTTCATCACCAACGGCATGGGCCAAATGGTTGCTGTCCGGCCAGGCGGAAGCGGCGACGTCACAGACACACATGTCGAGTGGCAAGAAAAGAAAGCCATAGCGAAAAAAACGTCTCAGCTGATCGTAAAAGATCACCTTTACATGATCAGCGACGATGGGATAGCGACCTGCCGCGAGCCAAAGACGGGCAAGCTAATTTGGAAAGTACGTGTTGATGGCGATTACGCAGCATCCCCAATTTTCGCGAGCGAGCACATCTACTTCTTCAGTCGCGAAGGCAAAATCTCCGTAATCCAGCCCAGTAAAACATACACCTTAGTTAGCGAATCCAACTTAGGAGACGGCTTCATGGCATCACCAGCAGTTGTCGGCAACAAAATGTACCTACGCAGCAAAACGCATTTGTACTGTGTTGGAAGCTAATTCGCCCAGTAGAATCCCCATCCTTCTTTCCATCGCCGAAATGCCAACTGCGGTGTCCGGAAAGTTGATCTCGCGGTTGGTAGTGCGTTTAATCAGCCCAAACAACTCATGTCGGTTTCGCAGCTCCGGTTAAGTCGTTCACTTACCGGAACATGTCTTGATTAATTCAGAGGTGAACAAGACCGCCGCAAGTTAGACGAAGCATTCTCGCACCGAAGACGATGCAACCG
>CAYNNP010000205.1:0-2514 GCA_964398215.1 uncultured Pirellulaceae bacterium
CGATTTTGCAAGCCAAACGATACTCCAATGACGTAGCCGCGGCCTTGCGTAAAAAACATGTTGTGCGGCGTACGCGCTACGAGAAAGGCATCATTTGAGTGAATACACGCTCGGTGTACCGCCATGTGAGGGGCAAGCAGGCGAACACAATCAGAGTGACAATCGCAATCCACATCGCTGTGCGGGAACGATTCCGTACGAGTAACGCGTAGATCGAAAGCCCAATTGTGCCAATGTACCACGGAAACGCGTTGACCAAGTGCTGCATCCAGATGCCGTCGCGAATCATCCACGGATCACTGAGAACGAAACCGCCTAGTGCAACAGGGGCGAGCACCGCCGCGATTGTGGCCCGAACAGGAGTTGAAGGGCTTGAATCAGGAGCAGATTCGGAACCTACGGTTGCGGGAGCATGATAAGGGTTGGAATCATCCAAAAGTCTACGCCGCACAACGGGGGATTAAACGACGGGGTGTCGCTTTATTTGTTATTTTAGTGGGACTTGGGGGGATGGGCTAGGGTGAGTTAGGGACGAATCTTTTTTGGGTGTTGCGCGTGCTTGTGATTAGGGCGGGGCGGAGAGTGAGCAGGTCTCGGCTAGGGACAGCCGAGGTACTATGATTTGCTCTGGTGATGGACCAAAAAAAACCTCTCGCATTTCTGCGAGAGGCTTTTTGATTCTTGGCACTCTACGACGCTTGGTTTAGCGAAGTGTTGTTTGATCGCTGCTGCGTCGGCTGACACGATCGGCTCGTGGGCTCATGTAGTGCGTTGCTTCTTCGGCGACCAGTACCGTTTCGCCCGATCGGATTTCCGTTCGGAAGCGATGGTGGCCCGCTCGTTCTGCAATGGCAACAATCTTTAGCTTCACTTGGCCGCCAGCTTCGATCTTTGGAATCGTGTCGAACAAGACTTGGCCGGTTAGGACTTCGCCAGCGTGTCCGGTGACACGTCGTGGTTCGATTCCGTGGCTGAACTGTGAAATCGCTCGCACCTCTTTGGCTTCCTTGCTGCCACGATTGTGAATCACGACTTCATAGGTCACTTCGCTGCCAACAGGAGCGGGCGCCGCTGGGTCATTGATTGTCATCACCAAATCGGCGACCGATTCAACACGTGTGTTGATCGACACGTCGGCTTGTCCAGCCGCTGATCCTTTGCAGTTGAAAGAGATCAGTTGGTCACCCGAAGCGTTTAGGTTCACTCGGAACTTGTAGTCTCGCATCGCACCGGGCGAAAGCGTCTTGATGTTCCAGCTTAGCAATTGGCCTCGCTGTGCAGCTCCGTCCAAGCCGCCGACGTATTTCGCACCGACGGGCAATCGCAATTGTGCAACCACATTGTTACTTTGGACAGCACCATTGTTTTGCAATTGCAGGTGGTAGTCGGCAGCTGTGTCGCGGTATTTGACTTCGGGGCCTGTCAAGATTGCTTCGAGTTTGGCGGACACGACGCGAATATTCTTCTTTGACTCTGCACGTAGTTCCAGGTCGCCGGAGGCAAGTCCGTGGATCTTAAGGTTCCCCAGGTCCATTGCGGTCAACTCGACCTCGAACTGCGCTTCCTTGCCAGAAGGAATGTCGCCGATGCGTTGGGTTTGAGGAGTGGCAGAATTCGGTGAAAGTGTGAATACGACATTCGGTGCGATACCATCACCCGGATTCAACACACGTACTTTGTAGGCTTGCGATTCGCCGTAAACGACTTGGTCGGGGCCTTCGATCGTGAGTTTGAGTTCTGGCTGATGCACATGGATTTTTGCCACGCTCTTTTGTGGTAGCAGCGTCCAGTCAACGTCCAGTCCATGTGTTCCGCTTCGCTCGGCACGCAAGCGTACGTACATGGTTTCGGTCGCACCTGCTGGCAGGCTTTTGATTGTCCACGCCAAGTGCTCGACGCCTTGATTGTTGGTTGGCGATACGTTTCCGCTGGAAGTCGTTTGCCCTCGAACTTCGGCCCAATCCGGAATCACAGCACGTACCATGACACCGTCGGCATCGATGGACCCACGATTTTCGACACGGATCTCAAACTGGTGTGTTTGGCGGATCATGATCGACGAAGGTCCGTTGGTGACCACGCGAATACCTGGCAGTTCGGACGCTACCGAGTTCTTGTCAGATTTGACTTTGACAACCGGTGTTGGTTCGGGAGCGGGTGCTGGAGCAGGTGGCTCGTAGCTCTCGATGGGTTGCATCGGTGGCGTGAGTTCTCTGGCAACGTAGGGGTCTGCTACTGGTGCAGACGGTACGGCAGGGAATGTTTGATACTGTGGTTGCTGTGCAACGTAGGGAGTCACGTACCGCGGTTTTCGGTAGATCGCTTCGGATTCAGGAGCGATACCAGAACCGATTGGCGCGGAGATAGTTCTCGCTTGGGGCATACGCGGCTCGAAGTCTGAATTCGGTTGCGGAGGTGGCTCGGGTTTAGGTTCTGGTTTTGGTTCCGGCGGTGGCTCGGGTTTTGGTTCCGGCTTTGGCTCGGGTTTTGGTTCCGGTTTGGGCTCTGGCTTTG
>CAYNNP010000205.1:2614-12085 GCA_964398215.1 uncultured Pirellulaceae bacterium
GGTTTTGGTTCCGGCTTTGGCTCGGGTTTTGGTTCCGGTTTGGGCTCTGGCTTTGGCTCCGGTTTTGGCTCGGGCTTTGGCTCCGGTTTTGGCTCGGGCTTCTTTGGTTGCTCCAGGACTCTTCTTGGTACGCGTGGGACCAAGTCGGTTGCTTTTGCGTAGTCCCCGCCGCGAGCTTGGATCTCAGAGATATCAAGTTTTCCGACATCCCGTCGACCGCTTCGGCGACTGCTATTACGAACCGAAAGCTCAGGAACCCTGCTTGCTTTTACTTCGGGGATGACCGCTGCCTTGGGCACCGTGACCACTTTTGGTGGAACTGGCTTGAGGACCGGTTGGCGTGCTGGTGTCGGCGGCGGAGTTGGGATCCGTGATGATGCAGGAAGTGCACGTACCGTTCTCGGTCGTGCCGGTACAACCTGTGGGTCACGAATGGGGACGGAAGAAGTAATTCGTGCTGTCGATCGCTGTGGTTGGTGGTACGGAATTCCGTCCCAAGACACAGGGCCTTGATTATTCAACGGTGTTGCACGTCGATTCTCGCTTGCCTTGCTCTTGTTTCTTGAACCAAACAGTCCACCAAGAAATTTCACTTGGCGAGTGTCGTTTGTGTTTGATCGATATCGACCCGGCTGTTTTCCAATGGTCGGAGACTGCGCAAAGCAGTGTCCTAGCATCAGTACAGTGATCGGAATGATCAGGGGGATTGACTTCACGAATTTGCGATTGCCACAATTCATGGATTCATCTCGGAGTACGCGTAAAGGTATTCAGTCCTAGTGAACATCGTCTGCCGAACGCGTATCAGATAAACTGAATTTGACGATTATGCCGATTCGTGGGCACATCACCTGTTTCCCAGGTTTCACGAACTTGAAAAACCCAACCTAAACCAGCTTTCAGATATGAACCGTAGAGAAAAGATTGAAGCGATGTTGGCGGACGATCCGTCGGACCAATTTTTGCGTTACAGCCTAGCCATGGAGTTTCGCAAAGAAGGTCGCAACGACGAGAGTCTTGCGAAGCTGAGCGAATTGACAAAGGAGTCGCCGCCGATGGTTTCTGCTTTTTTCATGGCGGCACAGCAACTGGCGGACTTGGATCGCGTTGACGAGGCGCGTGTTTTTTTGCGAGATGGCATCGACCAGGCTCGTCAGCAGGGGGATGCGCATGCCGCTGCGGAGATGAGCGATTTTTTGACGACGCTGGGCGAATCCGGATCGTTGTAGGCAGTTTGTTTTTGCGATCAACATGGGTCGTGAAACATTGCGCGGATAACCAGGAGCGATTGGATTGGCTGGAGAACAAACCACGGCACTGGTGCTGCGAACGGTTGAGTTTAGCGAAACAAGTTTGGTTGTTACGCTGCTGTCAAAGGAGTTTGGCCGCCTATCTACGCTTGCAAAAGGTGCGCGGCGGCCCAAGGGTCCCTTCGAAGGTTCGCTTGACCTGCTATGCGTGTGTCGTGTAGTCGTGATTCGTAAGAACACGGAATCTCTTGATCTGTTGACCGAAGCTAAGTTAATACGTCGGTTCAGAGCTGGCACGCGATCGTTGGAACGGTTGTATGCCGGCTATTACTTGGCGGAAATGCTACGGTTGCTTTTGACGGACGATAGGGATCCGCATCCGAAAGTTTACGACCTTGCATTGCAAGCTTTGGACAAAATCGATGGTGACGGAAAACTCGAACCGACCTTGCTGTACTTTGACGTGCAATTGCTGCGACTATTGGGGCACGCTCCATCGACGGACAAATGCATCGAATGCGGAAATCGTGTCATCCCTACAAATAGAGTGAGTTTTGCCTTGCTGGGCGGGGGCGTAGTATGCGACCCTTGTAGGCAACGTCAGGTTCAAACTGTATCCATCACACGCAACTCACTAGAAACATTGAAGCTACTGCACGATTCCGAATCTACGAATGCAATCGAGATTTCGCCCGCCGTTTATGGCGAGCTTCGAGCAGTTTTGAACCGATACATCACTTTGATGCTGGGAAAGATGCCTCGCATGCAATCCTTTTTGCCAGCGGCGATTAACACCTGAGTCAAATTCATAATGGATTTTGAATTCTCTACTCAACTGAAACGTTTCGCAGCACCCACCGTGCTAGCAGGCGCTTGCTGCTGGTTCAGTTTGCTGGTTGGCTGCCAATCGTTGAAACCAAAAAACGATAGTCCCTGGGATCCAGGGAAAACCGAAGGCGATGTCAGGCTGGCGAGTGCTAAACAGCCTGCTGACAGCAAACCGACTTCGGATGTCAAGCTGATGGATTACTTGACGGGCAACAGCGCGCGTGGGTACCAGGCGGGCCGCGACTTGTACCAGCAAGGTGACAGTTTATTCAAGAAAGCTGCTGCGGAAGACAAAGAAAACGCTGCCGCAGATACTTTCAGCTCCGCTGCCAAAATGTTCGCCAAAGCAGTCAAGGCGCTGCCGGGATCGGCGCTCGAACAAGACGCAATGTTCATGCAAGCGGAAAGCCTGTTCTTTGCGAATCGATTGACCGATGCGGCAGAGACTTATCAGCTGCTGCAGAAGAACCATCCACGAAATCGGCACAACGATACGATCGCGGCAAGGTTGTTTGCGATTAGTCAGTACTGGATTGATACCGCTCACGCGAACGAAGATTCATGGTTGAGTGTGAATATCACGGACGCCAAACGCCCGGCTTACGATTCCAAAGGTCATGCGATTCGCGTTTTGGATCAGATTCGCTATGACGACCCGACCGGTAAACTTGCGGATGATGCAACGATGGCGGCAGCCGCAGAGCATTTTCGGCAGGGTGAATACGAAAAGGCTGATGAGTTCCTGACGGATTTGCGAGAGACATTCACCGATAGCGATCACTTGTTCACGGCGCATTTGCTGGGCATCCAAGCCAAGTTGCAGGTCTACGCTGGGCCTGCGTACAACGGGCTGGCACTTCGCGAAGCCGAGAAGCTGGTGACGCAAACGCGAACCCGTTTCCCTGACCGGATGCGAGAGCGAGAGTTCAGCGATATGCTTGCCAAAGCGTCTGCTGAGATCGCCATACGTCGCGCCGAAAGACTGGAGTATCGTGCATCGGGTTACCGCGAGAAACGCGGCGAGTATGGCGCGGCTCGTGAACACTACCAAAGACTGATTGAGCAATTTCCTAACACGCCGCAAGCAGAACGAGCTCGCAAGCGGATAGCGGAGATCAAGGATTTGCCGGCCAAGCCTGCGAAACCGCTGGGTTTCTTGGAGAAAGTGTTTCCAGACAAACGAAGCAAATCACCTTCATTGGTTTTGAAGTCAGAAGTACCTCGTGCGGCGCCGGCCGCCGGCAACGCTCCTCAAAACCAATAGGCTAGCATGAGCGGAATTCATAAGTCGTCCATGCTGCTGCTGGCTTTGTTGATCTTGGTGCCGCTGCAGTTCGGTTGCGCGTTGTACCAATTTGGAAACGAAGCGGTCTTTCCGCAGAATATTCGCACCGTTCACGTTCCCGTTGTTCGCAACGATACGTTTCGCCATGATCTTGGGGTGCGTTTGACAGAAGCGTTGGTCAAAGAAATTGAACGACGAACTCCTTTCAAGGTTACCGGGGACCCGAACGCGGACAGTACACTCCGCTGTCACTTGGTCGACGCTACAAAGACGGTTGTGAGTGAATCGGAAAGCGATGATCCGCGAGCTTTGAGTGCTTCGCTTGTCGCCAAAGCGACTTGGGTCAATCGGACTGGTCAAATGTTGATGAACAATCGTGTGTCGCCATCCGTTGATCCAGCGATCGCTTTCGGACAAGATACCCGCTTTGTACCCGAAGCCGGCCAGTCGATTGATACCGCGAACCAACGTGTGATCGAAGACCTTGCCGAGCGAATCGTTTCTCAAATGGAAATACGTTGGTGACCCGACACTGGAATCTTGGACGCCGAACGCTTGCTCTTTCGCGGCGTCCTTTGGTGATGGGGATTTTGAATGTCACACCGGACAGTTTTTCGGATGGCGGCAAGCATTTTTCGGTGCAAGCCGCAGTCAGGGTGGCTTTGCAGATGCAAGCCGATGGTGTGGACATCATCGACATCGGTGGCGAAAGCACACGTCCCTATAGCGAGCCGGTTGGCGCTGACGAAGAGCTGAAGCGTGTGGTTCCGGTCATCGAACAACTGGCGTCCAAGATCGATGTTCCACTGAGTATCGATACCAGCAAGGCCAATGTGGCGCTGGCGGCGGTACAGGCGGGAGCAGATATTATCAACGATGTCACTGGACTCGAAGGCGACAAGGAGATGCCTGCTGTTGCATCAAAAACTGGTGCCGGTGTTTGTGTGATGCACATGCAAGGCAATCCGCAGACGATGCAAGATGCTCCGACATACAAGGATGTGGTGGCAGACATTCATGGCTACCTGCAGCAGCGAGCCGATTCGTGTTTGGCGATGGGAATCCAGAAAGACCGTATATGCTTGGACCCAGGCATCGGTTTTGGAAAGACGCACGAGCACAATTTGACACTGCTGAAGTCGACTGCCAAGTTCACGGAGTTGGGATACCCGATTCTGATTGGCCATTCTCGCAAAGGCTTTATCGGAAAGATATTGGCGGACAAAGCAGCCGACCGCACCGCCGCGACAATCGGTGTATCACTTGCGGTCGCAGCAGCCGGCGCCAACGTTGTGCGTGTACACGACGTCAAGCAAACCGTCGATGCACTCAAGCTATTCGAATCCGCCGGCGGCCTGCCAGAGTAGCGGAAAACCTACGTCGCTTTCGTATTCATTGCGTCCATGAATTTTAGTTGCTGATACAGCATTTGGACGTTGGGCATTTCGGCACCATGTTGCTTGGCGACGCGCAGCGGATTGCCAAAAATCGATTCAACTTCGATGCTTCGGCCATTCAGGAAATCCAGTCGCATGCTGCTGTCGTAAGGCACCATCTTCTTTGTGTTGCTCATTGTTCGTTCGACCATTTTGCTGGACACAACCGCGCCACAAATCCCAGCCGCCGTGTGCACTTCGCGAATGATCACATTTGCCAAGGCTTCGCTGTGCGGATTATCAACAATCTCTTTCGTCGACGCATTCAAGATCACGGAAAGGCCATTGAACGGAATGTTCCACATCAGCTTTCGCCAACGGATCATTGCCAAATCGTCTGTAGTCTGGCAATCAATTCCCGCAGCAACCATATCGTTGCAAATCGATTCCGCGCGGTCGGATTGCGTCGTTTCGTCCGACTGGTACTCGCCAAAGACAATCCGCCCAAAATCCATGTGATGAATATGCCCGGGGCCAACTTTGTTGCTGCAAAGAAAACAACATCCACCCAGCACACGATCGGCTCCAACGATGTTGGTCGAATCCAATTCAACATCCAAACCGTTTTGCAAAACCAAGACCAAGCCGCCGCCTCGCGTGCAGTGCGGCAAAATGTCTGCAAGGACCGCGTTGTTGGTGGTTTTCAATGCGACAATGGTCACATCGCATGCGGGCAACGTTTTTGGGTCGTTGTGGCAATGGACTTGCGGCAAATGAAAATCGCCCCAGACCGAGTCGACTTTCAAGCCATGTTGTTTTACATGTTCAAAGTCACTTCGCAACAGAAAATGAACATCATGTCCCGCTTTCGCCAGCATGCCTCCATAAAGACCACCTAGCGCACCGGTTCCGATAATTGCATACGTTCGTTTTGACATGCCCGGATTATACAGGGTCTTTGGAATTACGCAGCGCGCACTGATGTGGGCGGCGAGTGAATTCCCATCACCTTCAGTGTGTTTGTCGCACTGTGCTGCCGCTGCATCAGAACCGCATGTTCACGTGAACGCGTCGAAATTTGCACGCGCTGGCGACACAGTTGTTGCAAGAGCGACGGTATTTCGTCTGGTGATTCGTAAATGAATCCAACCGATCCGTTTCCGCCGGCAGCATTGACTTGATCGGAAAGCCAGCTCCCCTTAGGAACGATTACCGGCACACCGCGTGTCATCAGTTCCAGCAGCACGCCACTGCAACGGGCTTCGTATCGCTGCGGTTGATACAGAAACAGTCCGACGTCCGCGGTGTCCAACCAATCGTGATACTGCACTGTCGACAAATTGTCCGTCATGATTTCCAGAGGGCTCGACTGGTCACCTTGGACGGACCGTGTGTATTCCGAATGCATCGACTTGGGGATCATCGTCTGCCATCGATCGCTTCGCATTTGCATCGAAACGACATAGCGGCCATCTTGCATACCGGAGTGAACGCCGCCCAGAAAATCTTCGATAAAACCACGACCTTTCTCGGCTCGCGGCAGCCCCGCCATCACGATCTTCAGCGGTTCATTCATCAAAGATTGACTGATCGTGCGAATTCGAGTTGGATATGGAATCACACCCACGCTTTGTGCCAAGTCTGCACGTCGCATTTGTGCTGCAAGCGAGGCGGTCGTCGCGAACACGCTGATGTCGTGCGACCGTAGTTGATCAAAACACAGATTCATTTGCCGACGATATTCGCCAAGTGTGTCTTTGATATTCGGTTGGGTGGATTCAAAGATCGCGAAGTGAAACAGGATTTTTATCTGTAGCCGCGGCAGATCTGCCATCCGGCTGAGCGCCTGTGTTAGCGCTAAAAAACAAAAGTCATCACCTGTATTGATGACGATCTGATCATGCTCGCTGGGTTGCAACTCGCGAATCAGGCACTCGAAATCTTCAGCCCACTGATTCAACATTTTCTTGGGACGTTTGGACGGACGGCCGAAAGCTTCTGTGACCGACGCCCATCGCCCAGCGAATGAGGACGCCGCTAGATAACGGCCGTCCAATCCTCTGGCGAATCGCGACTGTCCATCAACGCCAATCGACCACTGAACAAGCCGTCGTGTTTGAAAAGTTGGTTTGACAATCCACTGCGAATCAACAGCATCCAGATCTTGAAAGCTTTGATGGGTACATAACACCGGCTGATAGCAATTGCTTTCGCCAGCCTGTAGCAGCAAGGTTGCCAGTTCATAAAAGTGGCCGCCGATATCTCGAATGTTATCGTCAACCAAAATCATTCTTGGGCGATTCGTAGAATTCGTCATCACATCCTGCGATTGAATCATCATGGAAATGAAAACCAACTTCGAAGTGGCTGGCTTTGTTGGATCCTAGAGGCTTATTGTGATCAAATCCAGATCGGCAGCCTTGATAGCAACGGTTTGGCGTTGCTTTTGACCCGCGAGTTATCGTAAATGCAGGAGTCAAAACTGGTTGATGTCGCGCGACCGCTCCGCACATCGCCAGATATCGTTCATGGAAGAACTTTGCGAGGCAGGGTATGCACGCTCGAAAACTTGGATTTACTGTACTTCTATCCTCCATTGCTGCACTGCAGCTGGGCGGTTGCCGTGGACTCAACCCAACGACGGATTTGATCCAGGTTACGCAAGATCAGAACGCAGAGGTCGCGACAATAGAATCTGTTGCCCAGCGACTGAATTCTCCTGCCAACGAATCGACCAAAGATCCAGGGACGATTGATCCGATCCAACAACGCTTGGCCGCACAAGCGGAGCGAGTGAAACGGCGCCGCGAGGAATTGATGAGCGCCAATCGTGCTCCCAATCCCAACGCGAAAAAAGTCGCCAAAACATCGGACAAGAAAAGCGCTCCGGTCAGCATGTCCATCAGCGACGCCTTTGCAACAATCTCCAGCGAAACCACTAAGCCCAAAGCGGAAACTGCAAAAGCCGATTCTCCGAAACCAGCAGTCGCAAGCTCTCCAGCTCCTGCTGCCACGGAGAAGAACGATATGCACATCACGTTGACCGATGACATGTTCACCGACGACAAGCCACCGGTAGCCACACCAGCATTCAAGAATCGCCCACCATTCAAAACGACTAAGAAACCGGCTCAGGCTGAAAATCAGCTAGTGGCGACGGAACCGCCAACACCAACCGTTACAAAAACCATCGCAACCCAGCCTAGCGAAACCCCAGCCAAACCAGCGGCAGTAGCAGCGGCTGCCGAGCCCATCGTTGCCGAAAACAAAGATGAAGAAGTGGCGATCGGAAAGTCAACCAATGCGGGCGCGCTTTCTAGCATCCCTGCTGATATCAGAGAAGAAGTCATGGCGCGATTGGCAAAGTCACTGGCCAATGGTGCCGATCGCACTGGCCAGCCAAACCCGATGGCCAGCCAACTTGCAAAGGCCCTGAAGTCTTTGCCGACGTTACCACCAAAGACTTCGCAGGTTCCAAGTGTGGTTCCACAACGGCTTGCACAAAACAATCCTGGCGTTTCAACACAGACCAATCCGAAACCACAACAAGAGCCCTTGCAGCAAAAGGCAGCACCGCCGGTCCAAGTCGCTGATCTAAAGGCGCCGCCGTTGCAGTTGCCGACTGAGGTGGCTTCAAATCTGTCGACTGCCACTAAAGAACTTGATTCACTGATGGCCAATCGGCAGCAACAGCCTGCATCGATACCGGCACTGGAACTACCGGATTCGGTCGCTCCTATTGCCAGCGCTGTTCCGGCCAAACAAAATCCGCCACTGGCACAGGCAACTGCGACGCTGCCAGCGACCGACGCACCTGAGGCGGCCAATGTTGCACAGGCGGTTGCTGTTGTGCCATTCGCAAGTCCACAAAACGAACCGCCCATGCCGGCGATCGCACTTTCGCTTCCGGCACCACCCAGCTTGCCACAAGAACCTGTTCAGCAAGCCTCTGCATCAGCGCCGCTTGAAATGGCCCAAGCAAACGAGCAAGCGGACGATTTGAAAACAGATCCTGCGTTTGCTTCCAATGCGGAACTGTACGAAGTTCTGATTGCTCGGCTGACCAACCCAGGTTTGGCGGAATCCGAAAGCGAAAAGAACCGCCGTTTGATCATGTTGCAATACCTGATGGTCTTGTCCGGCAAGACTGCGGGCAGCAATCAGCTGCAAGAGCTAAGCGAACAAGAACGCAAGTACTTGGAATTCCAACTCAATGGGCTGCGAAAAGTGATCGACCCCAAGGCTCATCCGTCGATGGGCCGGCGTCTATCGGCAGCTTTGCCAGAGTTGCGTGAAGCAAACAAATACTTGGCAGCCGCGTCGGACGAGTTGGATGTTCGCAACCTGTTATTTTGCACCGAAATCGAAGCGTTTGGACAAGTGAAAGCGTTCCCAGGGAATCGCTTTCATTCAGGCCAGCAAGTGATCTTGTACTGTGAAGTCGACAATTTTGTGGCAAACAAAACGGACAAAGGTTATCAAACGAAACTCAAAGGCAGCTTCGAGATCTTTGACGCCTCCAACAACAAAGTCAACAGTCAGTCGTTGCCCACCGACGTGCAATTGGCCAGCACTTACATCCGCGATTACTTCATCGCCTATCAGATGAATTTGCCTTCAGATTTAACTGTTGGAACCTACCGACTGAAGTTGACGATGGAAGACGCTCACGGGAAAAAGTATGGCCAAGCCAGCATCCCGTTCGAGATCACTGCCAAACCAGCTGAGTAAG
>CAYNNP010000206.1:0-12084 GCA_964398215.1 uncultured Pirellulaceae bacterium
CTTAGGCATCTTTCGCATCACGGTGTACAGCATCGCGCGCTTGGCGTCCTCTGTCTTCAGCTTCGTTTTCACAATCAGAGCTCCAGCTGGATACTTGCCCACTCCAGACTTGATTGTGTTGGCGGCGTTCTTGGTCACGTAGACGTTACAATAGACATTCGAATAGCTTTCAATATGAACGTTGTGAGGTGCATCGAATATCGGAGCCCTGCAAAGACCCGCCGCCGGATCCGACATCAAATGTGGCTTGTTGGTAATCCGCACCAGTTTCGTTAGGTCAGTAGCACGCCGCACAATTGTTGTATCGTCGTCCTCTCCTGCTTTGGACACCGTGCTAAGGCAAATGCCACACAAGAACAGATAGTTGATGTGATTCTTCATTGGCTCGCACCGTTTGGGACTGAGTATTTTTCGGACAGCGTCCTGCACTGTCTGAAACAAGATAAAATCGGTTAGTTATCCTGACAATTGTACCCGTTGGTTGCTAGGTTGAAGTTGGCAGTACCGCCATTTGGCGGAGTATTGTGAAGTCGCCTGCCCAGCGAACGACCCACGATGCTCAGTCGCTGTATAATCCGCATCTGACCCGTGAACGGATATCTGGCAACGCCTTGTATTCTTGATCCTCTTTCTTGCTTACATAATTCAACCAATGACAATTCGTATCGCTCTCTTCACTGTCGCTTACACGCTGGCAATGTGTGCATTTGGTTTTGCACAAGAAGCCTCTTGGCCGCGTTTGTTGAATTCTGGATTCGATGGTATCGCCGAAACGGATTCGACATCGATCGACTGGACCGCGATGCCAAAATTTCACTGGGCACTTTCGGTCGGAGAAGGATACGGCTTAGGGTCCGTTGACGGTAAACGGTACTATCATTTCGATGCCTTTGAAAAACAAGAACGCGTGCGATGCATTGATTTGGCTTCTGGCGAAGTCGTTTGGTCCGAGGCAATTCCGCTGCGTTATCGAGACATTTATGGCTACGAAAATGGCCCGCGCAGTACTCCGACAATCGCTGGCGATCAATTGATCACCTTTGGCGTCGCTGGGACTTTGCAAAGCCGTGAAAAGCAAACCGGCAAGCTACAGTGGAGCGTTGATACAAATCAGACTTATGGCGTCGTGCAGAACTTTTTCGGAGTTGGCAGTTCACCGTTGATTGCGGATGACAAAGTGATCGTGATGATCGGAGGCAGTCCAGCAGAAGACGCCAAAATCGCGCCAGGCCAGTTGGATCGTGTTGCTCCCAACGGCTCAGCAGTGGTCGCGTTTGATTTAAAAACAGGTAAAGAAATCTGGAAGTCTGGCGATGACTTGGCAAGCTACAGTAGTCCGCGAACGATGAAGATTGGTGATCGCATCGCGGTGCTGGCCTTTGCCCGCGATCATCTGCTGGCGATTGATGCTGCTACAGGAAAGTTGCTTTGGAAATATGGCCACCGTGCAAAGACCCTGGAAAGTGTCAACGCGATCATTCCTATCGTCGTGGATGACCGAGTATTTATCAGTGAGTGCTACAACGTAGGTAGCGTCCTGTTGAAAGTGACCGAGTCGGACGCCAAAGAAATCTGGAAAGACCCTGGTGGAAATCGGCGCAAGCAGGCAATGAGGACTCATTGGTCAACGCCTGTATTGATTGACGACTTTCTGTATGGCTGTAGCGGCCGAAACGGACCTGATAGCGACTTTCGATGTGTCAGGTTTAGCACTGGCGAAGTACAGTGGAAAGATGATCGGAGCATTCGCAGTTCTGTGACACGTGTCGGCAATCACTTGGTGGTACTAGAAGAACGAGGGGTGTTGCATTTCATGAAAGCCGACCCCACCAAATTGCAGATCACCGGCGAGTGGGAGTTGGGCAAAGTGGATGGTGATCGTCCTGCAATTCGCTATCCGTGCTGGGCGGCGCCGATTATCGTTGGGAAAAATATGATTGTTCGCGGCGACAAGACTGTTTTGTGTTTGCAGTTGGTCGATCAAACGCCTGCAAAGTAAGTCAGTTGTTGTCCGCTGCCAATCGTTTCACATCACTCGGAGCCGACCTGACGTATGATTCTGTTTCGCTACCTGCCGGTCTTTGTCGTCGCGTTTGCAGTGAGCTTTGCGAGTGCGGAACGTGTTGATTTCAAGAAACAGGTCTTGCCGATCCTGCAAGAACATTGTTTCCATTGTCACGCCGAAGATGAACAAGAATCGGGGCTGCGATTGGACCTGCGTCCTCGGATGTTGCGCGGTGGTGATTCGGGGTTGGCTGCTGTTGTACCAAGCAAACCTGATAAGAGTTACTTGATCGAAGTCATTAACCATGTTGATGAAGACATGGCGATGCCTCCCGACGAAGACAAAATCCCCAAGGAACAAATCGATCTACTGACACGCTGGATTGCTGAAGGCGCTGTTTGGCCTGGCCAGATGGATTTGGTTGACGAACGAAAAACTGATCATTGGGCGTTTCAGCCCGTTACGCGCCCGGCGATTCCAAAATCAAAGAATGATTCGTACTCTGCGATCGATCGATTTCTGGATCGGAAGCTTGTGGAAAACGAATTGAGTTTTTCAGCAGCAGCATCGCCCCGGTCCTTGATTCGGCGTGCGTCAATCGTGCTAACCGGCTTGGCGCCAACAACTGCTGAACTGGATGAATTCCTAGCGTCTTATGAAGATGATCCAGACCGAGCCTATGAAGCTCTTGTGGATCGCCTGATGCAGTCACCGCATTTCGGCGAGCGTTGGGCACAGCATTGGTTGGACGTGATTCGCTGGGCGGAAACGAATGGTTCGGAATCGAATCTGTACCGCAAGAACGCGTGGATCTATCGCGATTATGTTGCCCGATCGTTCAACGAAGACAAGCCGTACGACCAGTTTGTCAGAGAGCAAATCGCCGGTGACACAATGGGCTCAGGTGAAGCAACCGGTTTTCTAGTGGCCGGACCGCACGTCCCTGCCGCAACGGTTGGTCGCGAACCGACAGCGATTCGGCAGGCTCGCGCTGATCGAATGGATGAAATCATGCAAACCGTTGGCGCTTCGATGCTAGGCATCACCGTCGGGTGTGCTAGGTGTCACAACCATAAATTCGATCCGTTCACGATCACGGATTATTACGCGATGACGGGTGTCTTTGCAGACATCGAGTTCGGCGGCCGGTTCCCAGAGTTTGCAGCGGACCACCCACGGCGGCAGCGCGGCGAAGAAATTTGGAAACAAATCGCAGCGGAACGAAAACGACTTCGCAAAATCGGCCCCTGGGAAGAAAACTGGGGTGCGTACCGTGAGATGCACTTCAAGCCTGTTTCGACAAAGGCGATTCGGATTCGATTCAAAGCGGCCAATGTTAGCTTGGACGAACTGCAGGTCTATGGAGATGCGGAACGGAATCGAAATCTGGCGCTCGCTTCTAACGGCGCGAAGCTGACGGCGTTTCCGATGCAAGGTGCGGACAATCGTAATCCCGCAGAACGGCTGAATGATGGTGAGTTTGGGACGATGGTGTGGCGAGCCAAGTTCGATTCAAAGTCGAAAGAACGAGCATGGATCGAAGTCGTTTTTGCAGAAGAGGCGACCATCAACCGCGTGCAAATGAGCAATAACCGAGAGTACTTTTACGAAACGGACTACTTGGACAAAAAACCGAGCTTGCCTCGATACGAATATGACCTGGACGTGATGGATTCCAACGGCGAGTGGAAACCATGGGTTGGTACTTGGTTTGCAAACAAGAAATTGGACCAACAGAACCCCGAACGTAAAAAGGTATTGCAGCAGGTTCAGAAGCATATCGAAACACTTGCCGAGCAAGCGCCGCGACCTAGTTTTGTTGGCCGTTTTGTTCCACCGGCAAAGACGTATGTGCTGCACCGCGGTAGCCCCGAAAGCCCGCGCGACGAAGTTGCTCCCGCAGGGCCCGCAATTTTTGCTGGCGATTTGGGGCTTACCAGCATGGCGAAAGGATCGTTGCGGCGAGCGAAATTCGCTGACTGGATTGTCGATTCGGAAAACCCGCTTACAGCGCGCGTGATCACAAATCGACTTTGGCATCACGTCTTCGGGCAAGGGATCGTTCCGACCACCAGCGATTTTGGCGAAGCCGGGGCGCGGGCTTCTCATCCACAGCTATTGGATTGGCTGGCGAGCGAATTAGGTGATCCGGCAGTTGACGCCCATGCAAAGCCGTGGTCGATGAAGCGGATGATTCGCATGATGGTGATGTCCAGAGCATTCCGGCAATCCAGTGCGCCAACGAGTGTTGGAATGAAGAGCGACGCAGCGTCGACTTTGCTGTGGCGTTTCCCACCCAAACGGGTCGATGCAGAAGTCATTCGGGACAACATTCTGCTGGCATCGGGAAAACTGGATCGGACAATCGGCGGTCGCAGTTTCCGAATCCACAACGTAAAAAAAACGTATGCTCAATGGGAAGTGGTTGATAACCACGGTCCGGAAACTTGGCGCCGGATGCTTTACCAAGAACGAATGCGTCGTGTTGACGATCGCATGTTCACGGCGTTCGATTTTCCCGATTGTGGGCAGGTTCGTGCAAAGCGGCCGGTATCAACAACGCCGCTACAAGCGTTGAATTTGCTGAACAGTGATTTTGTTCTTCAGCAGTCTGATTTGATCGCCCAGCGTGCCAAAACGATCGGCGAAAGCGATCCGGCGAAAACCGTTGAAGCCTGTTTTCAACTGCTGCTTGGGCGACCACCAACGGATGCGGAACGGTCGGCTTGTCTGGCAATGGCAACCGAGCATGGGATGAACGTTGTTTGTCGTGCCCTGATCAACTCTAACGAATTCGCATTCCTCCCATAAAGCATCATGTCGAACCCAGAAAAGATATCGCTTCACGGTCGTCGACTATTGGATCGTCGCGGGTTCCTTGGTACGGCCGGGTTGTCAGCCAGTGGGCTAGCACTTGCCAGTATGCTTAGCAACGATGGGCTGCTAGCTGACGACAAACCGCAAACGGTCAGTGGCAAAGTACCGATTCGGCCAGTGATCGATCCGAACAAACCGTACGCAAGTCGCAAGCCGCATTTCGATGTCCCGGCAAAGCAGGTCTTGGTGATCTATTTGCCTGGTGCTGTTAGCCATGTCGATACGTTTGATTACAAACCCGCGCTGACGAAACTGCACGGACAAAAACCGCCCGGGTTACCAGCCGTCACATTCGAAGGACCACCTGGGAACATTGCGAAACCGTTTTGGGATTTCAAGCCACACGGCGAGACGGGCAAAATGGTTTCAGGTCTGTTTCCGTTTCTGGGCAAGCAAGTTGACGATTTCTGTTTTTTGCATGCGATGACCACCGACACAAGCGCTCATCCGCAAGGTGAAAATTTCATGAACACGGGTTTTACGATGGAAGGTTTTCCATCGTTTGGCGCCTGGGTGACGTATGCACTGGGAACAGAGAACCAAGAGTTGCCGGCGTTCGTGGCAATCAACGATCCGCGGGGCTTGGCAAGAAGTGGTAAGAACAATTTTGGTAGCGGGTTCTTGCCAGCTGCATTCCAAGGCACCGATTTCAACGCAGGTAATCCGCCCAATAATCTGCATCGTCCCAAGTCGTTGACGGCAAAGTCGGATCGCGGAACGGTCGATTTGCTACAGCGGCTGAATGCGATGCACCTAGAAAAGTATCCCGGTGATTCGAATTTGGCAGGCAGGATTGCCAGCTACGAACTCGCTGGCCGGATGCAGACTTCTGTGCCCGATGTGATGGATTTGTCAGCCGAGACTGAGTCGACGATGAAAGCATACGGAGTCGAAGGTGGTTCCGAGCTACGCGGGGATTACGCCAGAAATTGTATCTTGGCGAGGCGGTTGCTGGAAAAGGGCGTTCGTGTCGTGCAGCTCTTCAACGGCAGCGATCCGTCGGGCGGCAACGGTGTGACGAACTGGGATTCACACAGCAACATTTTAAAGACGCATTCGATGCAAGCCGAGATCATGGATAAGCCGACCGCAGCGCTGCTTGCGGATTTACGGCAACGTGGAATGCTGGAAAATACGTTGGTCGTATGGGCAACCGAATTTGGACGCATGCCGTTCTTGCAGTCCAATGGAACAGGCCGCGACCACAATCCAAACGCCTTCACATGCTTTCTGACCGGCGCGGGAGTCAAGCAAGGGTTCAGCTATGGCAAGAGTGATGAATTTGGATTCAAAGCCATCGAGAACAAAACAACGGTTTTCGATTTCAACGCAACTCTTTTGCATTTGATGGGACTGGATCACGAACGTCTAACGTTTTATCACAACGGTCTGGAACGCAGGCTTACCAACGTTCATGGCGAAGTTATCAAGAACGTTTTGAAGGCTTGAGTCTTTGATCCAGCTGCGATGCAGATCGTCGCTGAAAGACTATCTTTAATAAGCCCGTTGTGCTGAGCCGATTGGGCTTCCACCTCCTGGTCTTTTCTTGATAGGTAGGGTTGGTTGATTGAAATCAGTGGGTCTCAAAAAATGTGGAAACTGAGTGTTTGTCTGTCCACCCTCGGCTTGATCGTATCCAGTGGGTGCGTCGCGCCGACAGGAATACTGCGCTCGCGCTGGGCGATGGATGACCCGAAGTATGCCGAAAAATATGCTGACGGCGCCCCCAAGTCCGATGTGCTCGGGAAACTGAAACAAGCAGCCGATGCAAGATTCGTTGAAGGAGCCTCAGGGCTGTACGGGTCTGCCGGCGTCTCCGCGCGACCCAGTGGCAATCGAACATGGGGCACAGTCGAAGTCGGTACGGAATCTTATTTGGCGTCATTCTTGACCGTGCGAGGATCCTTGATGGGCGCCACCGATGGCGATGACTATTTCACAGGTGCCGATGCGGGCCTCCGCGTTCAATTGCCAACTCGACTAGCGCCGTTTGCTGGCGTCGGAGTATTTCTGGGGGCAGCAGAAGAAGAAGTTTTGGCTGACAACGACTGGATTGACAATGATGACGACGGCCGGATCGACGAACCGGGCGAAGAACGCGAGCGATTCTCGGGTGCCTTGGCTGCGTTCTACCCCGAGCTCGGAACTCACTTTTGGTGGAATCCCAATGTTCGTCTGACTGGTTTCGGCCGCTACTTTGTGACGACGCATGGCCGTCGCAATGACGACTGGGTTGTCGGTATCGGACTGGCACTGTTTTCAGGCTCAGAATAGTAGTGGCCCAGTCCACGTCTACGATGGCAACTGCGCAGCCTTTGCGTTCGGATACAATGGGTGGATGCACTTCCGAACATCAGGTCAGGCCGTAGCCGGAGTCGACAGACTTCGGGTTTTAATAAACGGCCTGAATTCTGGTGAATCCAGCTACGATAGAATTACTGCATCAGTATGCTTGCCCATCGGTCTTTGATATGCGAACTCCCATCCTAAAGCTCAATCGAACAATGCTGGTTGTTGGGATGGTGCTATTGAGTTTTGCGGCCTGCACGTTCGCACAACAGATGATGCGAGGAGCAAACCCGCCGCTACGAAGTGGATTGGGTCGAGAGGGAGTGCCAACATGGGAGCCCAGTACTGATTCCACCAGCGACACATTTACCTTTGTACGGCTACGCTATCGGTCGACGTACAATCATTTTCGCACGCATTGGAGTGGCGACTATCCCGGCGCCGATTTGAATCTCTCCTATCGGCTACAACAACTGACTTCACTGGACGTTTCACCAGACGGACTGGTGCTGGACATGACGGATGAAAGAATTCACAACTACCCATTCGTCTTCATGAGTTCACCGGGAAAGATGTATTTGGAAACGGATGAAGTCGAAGGTCTTCGGCGCTATCTAACCAATGGTGGCTTTCTGATGGTCGATGATTTCTGGGGCCGGGAATACCTGGAGCATGTGATGGGCGAACTGGCCCAAGTGATGCCCGGTGTGACGCCGGTTGAACTGCCGCTATCGCATCCGATTTTCAACATGGTCTACAAACTGGATAGAAAACCTCAAGTGCCAAGTCTCAATGCTTGGCAACAAGGTTACGACATCGAACCATGGCACGGCGACATGTCTGACCCCAAGCCACATTTCCTGGCCTACCATGACGAACAAGGAAATATCATGGCGCTGCTTTGTCATAACAATGACTTGGCCGATGGCTGGGAACGCGAAGGCGAAAACGCAGACTATTACAGCAGATTTTCGGTTCCCTATTCTTATCCGATGGGCATTAACATCGTCGTCTATGCAATGACCCATTAGTGTTGCGTTTCAACTAAAAGTTGGCGTGTCGCCTTTCGTGGCACGGCTGTCCCAGCCGTGAATCCTCGACTCGGAGAGTCGAGCTACTATGGGCGGACTGAATTGAAAAACGCATTAACAACTTAGCTTTAAAGAGCGATTTGCCCTGCTTTACCGTGCCAATTCTAGGTAAACCGCCTGAATTCCGCGTAAAATAAAAACTCTCCTTTTCTTTTTGAGATCCAGCACGCTTCTGGGGTCTAACTCTGTGACGCACACAATAACGAGCCTGTAATGGACGCCGCTTTTCCTAACCCGATCGATGGCCAACGGCTCGTCCGCCATCCTTCTCAGCGGTCCGCCGTGATGCCGACGCGCCTATCAGAATCGGAGTTTGAAAAAGAAGTGGATGCTTGCTTACCACAATTGACGGCCATCGCGCGACGACTTTGCAGCGACGATGAAACCGCTAGCGATGCTGTTCAGCAAGCCTTGCTCCGCGCATCCAAAGCTTGGCGCCGGTTTCGTGGTGGCAGCCAAGTTTCCACATGGCTCACGCGTATCGTGATCCGCGAAGCACGACGCGTGATGGCAGACCAACGGCGAACTCGGCTCAAGACTAACTCGCTATCCGAACCAAACATGCTTGGCGCCGCTACCGAGGTCGCAGCGGCGGATCACGAAGGCCCGTCTCGCCAAGCTCAGCAAGATGAATTGAAACGGTTGATTCGTGATGCTGCCGCGCAATTGCCCGACCGCCAACGTGAAGTCTTTGCACTCGTCGTGTGGCAGGACATGACCGTTGCAAACGTTGCCAAGCTACTAGAAATCAACGAGCAGGCGGTTTACTCCAACTTGCACGTCGCCCGTGAACAACTCAAACGTAAACTCGACAGCCACATGGGCAAAGGAGTTCGTGAGTGATGAATGACGATTTCTTTGACCAATTTGATCCTTGCACGGATTCAAATGACAAACAACTGCTGGCCCAAAGCAGACAGAACTGGAAAGATCTTGCGGCCGCTCGCAAGCGGAGATTGCAGTGGCGTCGCCGCGGCGTTGCAAGCGCATCGGTTGTCTTGGCGATAACATGTGTCTTGTATGCACGCAGCCGGTCAGCAACCAAGGGGCCAATTCAGATCGCCAACGAAATGGTGCCAGGCCCAACCATTCCATCGACATCGACTACCACAAAGACAATTCAAGATGCGCCGCCAAAGCCAGTTACCGAGAGCAGCCATGACACAAAACCTGATGTATTGACGCTCGCTGATTTTCAACAGGAACTCAAGCGTGCTGGAATCGATGGCAGTCCACAATGGAAACAGGTTGTTGCCGATTTGGTTGCCAGTCCCAGGAAAGTGCAGCGACGAGCGGTGGATTTGGTCAAGACGATTCCAACGGCTGACGCCAAGTACCGCGCTATGTGTCTGATTGGTGACGCGGCCGGCGTAGATGAACACGGATTGCTGCTGAAATGGCTAGAAGCTCCGAAGACACGCGGCGCAGCGTGGAAACGCAGCCTAGCCATTTCGACTTCAGCGGACTGGCAAACACTTGGAAACATCGCCCGCAGCAGCCAAGAGAAACACATGCTTTGTGAAAAGCTATGGATCTCGTTTGATTCAATTGCCACTGATGCTTTGGTGAACCTTGCCAAACTGCCGCAGTGGCGACTTGCGGTACGCAGATCATCGCGTCCGGTCTCGGCGGAAGGAACATTGCCGCTGATCTTGCGATTGCGACAGCATGATGTAACGACTCGAACAGCAACAGCGTTTGTTCTTTCGTCCATTCCTGGTCAGCAACTGGATCGCACTCTAGCGGACATGGTGGTACGTGGCCGCTATCGGCAACCGTGTTACTTAACACTCATGTCTCGCGACTCACAGGCTGCAAAGAAATTCTTGGCTCATGCTGCTCAGCGGCGTAATTTAGCTCCGGCTCTTGCCTCAGCAATGTCGCACTTCAACGTGATGGCGACACAACTCAATCACTGGAAAGAACTCTCTGAAGGACACCCTCATGAAGATTCACCTAAACGCTCCGATGTGCTTTCAATCATTCCTGCGGAAAGGTTGGCTCGCATTGACGACTCTGGTACTTTTAACGGCTACCAGCACAACGGCTGATGCCCAAGATTTAACAACGCAAATCTATCCACTCGATGCCTATCTATCGAGTCCTCTGTCAGACCAAAGCACTGACCATCAGCCCTTGTTCCGCGGTGGCGGACAAGGCGGCGGCGGAGGAGGCGGGTTCGGTGGCGGAGGCGGAGCTGGGCTCGGAAATGGAATGGAAATGGGTGGCGGCGGAGCGTTTCGCATCCCTGACAACATCCTTCCACAGTTCGGTCTTGGGGGTGGTGGACCCGTGAATACTCGTTCAACATCCGTGATTTACGCTCACGATATCTTAGACCTTATTGAAGTTCACCTACCAAAGAGCATTTCTGAAACCACAACTCTTTCGGTTCTTGGTTCAGCCATGTGGGCAACAACAACACAACCAGGCCATCAAGCGATTGAGCAGATTTTGCGGACGCTGTCTGAAGCACAAAATAAATCGCGCTCCATTCAGGTTGACATTCGAATGGTCACGTTGACACCGGAAGCGTCGGTTGCGTTTACCAAAGCAATCGGCGACAAAGCAAAACAGGCTGCCATTGGCATCGCGGAATTGCCTGGTACAGCGAAAGTCAGTGTGCGATGCGACAACTACGAAATCGCCTCCATTTCCTCAGGAATCAAACGTAGCTACGTGGTTAACGCGACGCCAGTTGTTGGCGGTGACAGCCCGTCGCGCAGCATTGGTTATCAACCACAAACCGAGGAGATTTTGTTGGGTCTGACTGGTCGCGTCCGGCCACGTGCTGATGAAAAAGGCGTACAAGGGCGGATCGATGTTTCCATTCAACTAACGTCTGGGCCTGAGCCTGAAGAGATCGCCGCCGCCAACTACACCGACGGTGGAATCATTGATCGCGTCGAACTCGAAGTTTCAACGTTATCAACAACCATCACCGCCCCGGCCAACCAATGGACACTAGCGGGAGTCACCGCACTAACGGATCCAGCATCACCGCTCACCGGAGGCGCTGCACTGTCCCACATGGTCACCGTCATTCGCTGGATGGAAGTAAAGTAACAAGTCGCCAACGGTTTTGGCAATTTAGCGTGGCATAGGCTTCCAGCCTGTGAGCTTGCCCAATAAGGCGGTCTATGGGATTGAAACTGAAGTAACTTCACAGGCTGGAAGCCTATGCCACGGTCGCGCTCGAATAAATCGACAAGCCGCCAACGGCTTGTCGACTTAGTCGTTTAACCGTTAGCCGAAAGCGCACGCCATCATTTAAGCCGGCAGACGCGTGCGCCTGCGGCTACTGGTTAAACGAAACATGCTCGTGGTTACTAAATCAACAAGCCCTCAAGCAAAGCTGGCGTACGGTTAGTTTGTGGTGCCAACTTCATGAAGAAGGCGATACTAACCCGCGAGCGCACAAAGGACGGCATGATCAAAAGACTTTTAGGAATCGAAAAACTCAAAACGTGTCACAGCGCTCCCTTCGTGCGCGCCGCTCTCAAAAGTCCAGCCAAAAGGACTTCGCGGGCAACCCAGAAGCACCAACACCGAATCGATTCAGCCACACAGTTCGTCCTCTATATCGATCACAAACGTCCAAGACAGGCAGTGCACCACAGCAATCGTTCGGCCGCGCCGAGCGGGCGGAAAGCAAAGCCCTAAAAGCGACGTATCACACGTGCGGGCTTCTTGAACAAGTACTTTAAGCATCGGCAACCGCGTTCTGCAGCCGAGCAAACCAAGCCACCCAATTCAACAAGAAGGAGACCGCGTTCGTAGTGCACGCGATGTCAAAGTCTTAATGGTTATCTGGCGGTCTTC
>CAYNNP010000207.1:0-12074 GCA_964398215.1 uncultured Pirellulaceae bacterium
TGTCGTGTTGAACAATTCAGCGTTCCCAAAAAGCGCAACTCCAAAACTCACGCGTCGGGTTACCAGATGACCCCGGGACAGTGAACAAAGCAGCACTGCCCAATCCGGCCTGTCAATCTTCATCGCTCGTCGGCTCGGGGTCATTTGTCTTCGCGGAAATCCGCTTGTTCTCTGCGCCGATGAAGAATGCAAGTCCTACCCAGATCACGGCGAGAGGTACAACCATCCACGAAAGTGTCGTCATCGCCAGCTTCGCGCCTTCGCGTAATCCGCTGTAAACATTGCCAACCGCAGCATCTCCGCCACGACGAACAATTGTGTCAATGAAGCTTTTGGCTTTGTAACGGTCTTCGCGATTCACTGACGTAAACAGGACTTCGCGGGACGGGTTCAAAATTCCGTACTCCGCTGCACGTCCAATCACACTGATCACTGCCAGCACCGCCAGGGTCGGTGAAAGCGAAAGCGAAACAATCCCGACCACATAAACGATTGGCAATATTGCGAGCGTGAACGCCAACCCGCACTTACGCATCAATCGGCCAACGATGATCCACTGAAAACACAAGGTTACGATGCCGACATAAAAATCGATCTCGGCGAAGTACTCTGTCTTGGCAGTCTTCGCTTCGGCATCTGATAGAGATTGATAGGCAGCGTCGACGATCTCTGATTGCTGAAAGTAGATTGTGCTTCCGCAGATTGCGAGAAACATGCCAAAGGCCGCAATCGCAAGCAGATATCGTGACTTGAAAATCGCGGTGAATCCTGCAAACGGATTTCCGCCGGTTGCCTTTCCAGATTTCGCCGTCGCTGCGCTCGCTACGTATTTTTGATGTTTCCGTTCCAGAACTTGGTAGACGAACAATCCAACGAGCAGTAACCCAGCTGGAACCAGAAGCAGATTCTCGACTCCCAATCGGCCAGCCAGCAATTTAGCTGCTTGCGATCCAAGTAGCTGACCGACTGTCCCGCCTCCCGCGACAACGCCAAACAGTTTCCGGCCTTGTGACGTCGATAGCATGTCCCCAATGATGCTCCAGAAAAACGACACCACGAACAGTCCATACACACTGATCCAGATGTACATGCAACGCGCCGACCACAGATCAACCAATGCCGCCGCGCCTTCTCCGAAATAGGATTCCGCCCATTCTGGACCGAATTTCATCACGCCCCAGAAAATCAACAGGTTGGAAATAAAGAACAAGTAGATTGACGGCACAAGTTTGCGCCGATGATACTTGCCAACAAGCAGTGCATAGAGCGGAATCGCGACTAGCATCACGCCGAAGGTGGCAGCGAACAGCCACGACAAGTTCTTTACACCGTAGGTCGCGCTGATCTGTTCGCGAATGGGTCGCAGCATGTAGTAGCTGGCCAGCACCAGAGCGAACAAACAGGCCCCGTGTCTATACACCGCTCGCTCATGGTCGGCGAGCTCTCCGATGAATCGTTCTTCTAGGTTTCGTAGCATGTGCCAGATTCTAACGCATGCTCAAATTTAAGTCGTTCGTAGATTGGGCACTCTTGATGCGCCCGACAAAAGTATTCCGGCGTGTTGGGTTTGGATATTGCGATATTTTGTTCACCCTCCCGTTTGCGGGAGGGTCGGACGCGGTAGCGGCCGGGGAGGGCCCTCTCCGGGCCTGAGAGCCCGACTCGCCCAAAGGGAGGGTGATTTATTCACATGCCGTATCGCAACGCTAAAACGAATCTTGCCGTTCGCGATTTTTGTCGGGCAGGAATGCCCAACGTACTTTGCCGATACCTTTCACTTATCGCGAATCGCGGAAAGCAGCGTTTTGACTTGCCAATGCACCGTGAGTGTTGTGGAAATGATTAGATGCTGGCGAGACGAGTAGGATTTCGGAATGATTGTGGAAGCGCCGCCTAACGATTCCCATGAATCAGGGCTAACGGATACTTCGATGACATCCACCAAAGATTGGTAGTCGTAATCGTTGTCCCCATTGCCGCCAAACGATGCGAGTCCTTGGTCTGCGAAAGAATCACTCAATCCAGTTACATCGTAGACAGCTGGTATGCATGACGCTTCGGCTTGCTCGATTGTCGTGATGACAAGCTGTCCGTTCTCTAGGTGCAATGTCAAATCAAGTTTGTTCAGCAAGAACATAAGCCGCGCACCCGTTTTGATCTGTTTCAAATTCACAGACTTTCCTGAACTTCGTTCCCACCAAGGAGCCTTTTCTGCCTTTGCTTCTCCGCTCAATGCATTTTCCTTTGCGGTTCCTGCCGGCGTACTGTTGGTCATCGCCGAGATAAACGGATCATCTTGGGTTGTGCGAGACCGAGTGCCGCCCGCTATCGTTGACCTGCCTCCAAATGTCTCATTGGCGGTCAACCCGATGTCTTCAAGAGCACGGTGGTCGATATCAATGTCCAGATCCACCGAAAGATCCTTGGCGACTTGATCGATCGTTGTGTGCCAGTCCCACTCGAACCGACACGGTTTGTCCAAGTACTGGAACAGTTTGTCGGCGTAGCCAGCGGGCGTGAACGGATTGGCAAGCTTCATGTTCGTTTGTGCCTGCACCGCAGAGGACAAACAAGAAACCAAACACAACACGGCTACAGTATTTTTGATCATGAGCATTTCCTTTCGTGCGATAGCGAAGATGCTAAGTAAGTGGCTTGCGTTCGAGTAAAAGCGTTTGCAATTGGCATGCCAAGTGCATGAAAGAAACGATTCAGTGATATTTGACACGAAAACGAAGCTTGGACCACGGTTGTTGGCGCCGCGTTTTTCGACAGTGATCAATGTCGCTGTAGCTTTTTGCAACAACACAGCCGAAAGGAATTCCACATGAAGAATCAATTGAACACTCGCAGTACAAACTCGTCGCGATCCAGAATCGCAATTGAATTGTGGGTCATCATCATGATTGCGTTGCCCGCATCGACGAGCTGGGCTGAAACTGAAACGCCAGGGAAAATCAAATCCGTGACGGTCTATTTGGACCAAGCCCGCGTGGTGCGGGAAATCACAATTGCGGCCTCGGATGATCCGCAGCGAGTGCGTGTGACCGGTTTGCCACAGCGGCTTGTTACCAATAGCGCTTTCACCGAAAGCGATGACGGTGTCCTGGTACAAAGCATGCAGGTTCTGTCGCGATTGATGAACCCAGGTTCTGATGCAGAAAACGCAGACAAGATCAAAGCCTTGATCGAAAAACAAGATGACTTGAAGAAGCGTCTTCGAACGTCACAAAACGACTTGAAAGTCATTCAACAGGATTTGTCGACGATTGAGAAAATGGTCGACTTTTCAGCCAATAGGTCAAAGCAGGATTTGGATCGCGCCACGCTTGACGTTCAATCGCTCACGCAACTTACTGAGTTCTCAATTGAGCGACGTCGTAAGCTTGCTGCAGAAATGTTCGAGAAAGAAACGGAAATCGATGCACTTTCCAAAGACATGGAAGAGAACCAAAGACAACAGGCTCGGCTCAGTGCATACAGGTCGCGGCCAACCATGGACGCTGTGATGACAGTCAACTCCAAGGCAGGCGGCACGGTGCGGCTAATGTACGATGTGTCTCATGTAAACTGGACTCCGCAGTACAACGTTCGCGCGGCGACCGACGGCGACAAGAACACGTTTCGGCTGCTATTGGACGCAATGGTGTATCAGGAGACAGGCGAATCTTGGAACGATGTTCAACTCACCATCGCCACCAGACTTCCCGATGCTCAGGCGTCGCGACCGCTTTTGACACCGCTACGGGTTCAAGCCGTTCAGGCCAACCAGCAGGCCAATGCACAGCAGATCAATCGCACGCTCGTTCGCAGTACTTCCACAGGCCAATCAACTTGGATTGATCCCGATTTGATGCAGAGAAATTTGCGTCTGAACCTCAACGCCAGTCGACGTCAAGTTTCGGAATTGACCAAGGCAGCGGAAGTGCAACGCCAGCTTGCTGACGACGCGACGGCGGTCACCGATGAAGCTTATGTGATCGAAGGCGCGGTCACGATCCCAAGCCGTCCTCAATTGCAAACGATTAATATTTTGAGCGAAGAAATCGATGGAGAACTGAACCGTGTGGTCACACCGCTGCTGAGCAGTTTTGCATTTCGTGAAGCAAAATTGATGAACGCATCAGGGCGGCACTTGATATCAGGCTCGGCCAAAGTCTATTTGAATGGGGCCTACGTTGGTAAAACGACGCTTCCGCCGACGGCTGCGGGCCAGCGACTGGTGATCGGGCTGGGGACGGATCGCAAAATCCGCACGCGGCGCGAACTTTTGTCGCGGGACGAAACCATCCAAGGTGGCAACCGTAGTACAGCACTAAAGTATCGTTTGGTTGTGTCAAATTATCATGAGCGCGACATCGACATTCAGCTAGTTGACCGGATTCCTGTTGCAGCCAAAGACGGTTCGATCAACGTTTCACTGGACGGCGAAGCGGCCGAAGCACTTAGCGACGACAAGCTTTACCGCCGGATGCAACGTCCAACCGGAGTTCTGCGCTGGGACCTTGCCATTCCAGCGAAGCGATTCGGCAGTGAAGCTTTCGATCACGAGTACCAGTACTCGATCGAAATGGATCGCCAGCAGACCATTGTTAGCCAAGACTTGAGCCGCATGGCGTCCGATCTGCAATTCGAGAAATCAAGCGGCGGAGGCATGGGCGGTATGGGTGGCGGCGGCGCGTTCTAAACCGCCGGACGAGCGTTTGCATCCGGCGTTTGCCTATTCGCCATGCAACATCCCGTTGGATTCGAACGGAACGGTTGAAGAAACCGTGACTTGTTTGCAAGTTTTCGGATCATAGAAAATCAGTGACGCGGCGTGCAATAAAATTTGCTCGCCGCGTCCGCTTTTTAAAGGCGGACTTGTTGAACCATAGAGCTGATCGCCAACGATCGGAAATTCGCGCCGCGAGGCCTGTAATCTCAGTTGATGCATCCGGCCTGTCTTTGGCGAAAACTGAACCAAGCTTCGATCAATCTCAGGATCGTATTCTAAACCGGTGACTGCAGATTCAGCCTCTCGTGCACCATCATCATCGGCGCCGCAAATCTCTGCTTTTGCCTGGTCCGGTAGTTTTCGAATCCAATCTTTCCAAACGCAAGGCTCGCCGATTGGAAATTGTCCTTGAACACAGCCCACGTACATTTTCTGGACTCGCCGAGCCGCAAACTGTTCACTCAACACGCGGGCTGCCGCTTTTGTCGTCGCGACCAATAGGACACCCGTGACCGGCCGATCCAAGCGATGGACCATGGCGACGTATTTGGATTCCAGTTGTTCGCGAAGACAGGATTCGACGGATTCATTTGGCAGTGCGGCTTGCGTCGCCAACCCAGCAGGTTTTTCAACCGCAATCGCATTGCTTCCGCGCCAGAGAATTTTGAGAGAACCGTGCATGTGTTGGAACGTGTTTGTGACTGTCACACAGGGCGGTCGGATTCAATACCAGCGCATAAAAAAACGAGAGATCCCGGCCACGATCAAGCAAAATAAAATTTTACTTCAATCAACGAATCTCTCGCAGGTTCATGTTGTAAAGTTTGCTCGGTTCAAGTCAAGCCGAGCAAAACGTGTTGTGAAAATTTTTCTCTACAAAAATCATGCGTGCCCGCGCGACCAGCACACTGCAACTTTGCAAAAACTGGGTGCCGATGCTTTATAAAACGCGATCGTATTCAAGTGAGATGGCGACAAATGAAGACAGATTGATCAAGATGTAGTTCGCCATGCAACGAATCGCCCCCCAATCGAATCATCACTATCACTTTGTGACAGGGCGACTTGCGCACCATGCACTTTGCGAAATCGTTGAAAAACTAAGCAAACAACATTCGTTTCAGTACTCCATTGGCGTGATGCCGATCACAGTTGCTGCCTTGATCACACCCCGCTGGCTACGCCGAAAACTCTCGGTGCCAAGCGAAGCGACGCATCTTATATTGCCAGGCTATTGCGAGGTTGGAATCGAAGAGTTTTCCAATGAAATATCGATCCCGGTCATTTGTGGACCCAATGACTGCCGGTTTCTGCCAGAAATGTTCGGTGACGAATCAGTTGCTCCCGATTTAGACAAGTTTGACATCGAAATCATTGCGGAAATCAATCACGCACCGCGAAGTAGCGTCGCTGAAGTGCTTGAGCGTGCACTGAAACTTCAATCCGAAGGTGCTGACGTCATCGATTTTGGCTGTGACCCCGTACAGTCGTGCAGCAACATCGGCGAATACATCAAAGCGCTGACGGCGGAGGGGCTTGCCGTTTCAGTTGATACTTTCGACAAAGTTGAAGCGGCGCGTGCTGTTCAGCACGGTGCAAACTTGGTTTTGTCGGTCAATTCACAGAACCGCGATGCCGCTGTGGACTGGGGATGTGAAGTCGTCGTGGTTCCCGATGTGCCGGCCGATCAAAGCAGCCTGGACCAGACAGTGGAATTTTTGGCGGTCAACAACGTGCCATTTCGATTAGATTCGATCCTTGAACCGATTGGTGCAGGATTCACGCAAAGTCTGATTCGGTATGCCAAGCTGCGCGAGAGGTTTCCGGACGCTGAAATCATGATGGGAATTGGGAACCTGACAGAGTTGACGGATGTCGATTCTGCTGGCGTGAATCTGATTTTGCTGGGCATCTGCCAAGAACTTGGGATTCGTAGTGTGTTGACTACGCAAGTCATCAATTGGGCTAGAACGTCGGTGCGCGAATGCGATGTGGCACGCAGGTTGGTTCATTACAGCGTTAACAACGGCGTCCCGCCCAAACGTCTGTCCGATGACTTGGTAATCCTGCGAGACAGCAAGTTACGGCCGCACAGCGAAATGATGCTGAATTCGCTGAGCGATACGTTAAAAGACAACAATTACCGGATCTTTGCCCAACCTGATGGGCTGCATTTGATTGCTGCCGGAATTCACCTGTGTGGATCGGACCCGTTTCAGTTATTTGATCAACTGATGAAAGACTCTAAGTCCGATAATGTTGATCCCGCCCACGCATTTTATTTGGGCTACGAGATGGCCAAAGCGTCCATCGCACAGACACTTGGAAAACAGTACGAGCAAGACCGGGCGCTCAACTGGGGCCTGTTGACAGTGATCGAGGATCTGCATCGAATCCAGCGCACCAGCAGGCACCGAAAAAAGCCCGAGTGAACACTGGGATGTGTACCTTTGTTTTTGGCCAGAAAGAACTTACGATTGTTCACGTGGCTAGTATCGTGGCATATACTCAGATGATAAATCTCAATTAAAAACGGGCTCTTTTTCCGACAGCTAGACAACCATGTCCAACGATCAAGACAGCGAAAAACCAAACGAACTAAAGCTTGATCCGCAGGGGCTTTCGGAAACGGATCATGATCCCGATGAAACGCTTGTTGGTGACCAGGCGAAGCTAACAACACCGCACCATCGATTTGCTACTGTCGAAGGATACGAAATCCTCCAGGAACTTGGCCGCGGTGGCATGGGAGTGGTCTACAAGGCAAAGCAACTGGCACTCAACCGTACCGTTGCTTTGAAAATGGTTTTAGCGGGGGCACATTCCAGCGACCGTTCGCGCCAACGATTTCTTCGTGAGGCGGAAGCATCGGCGAAGCTACAGCATCCCAACATCGTCCGCGTCTACGATCTCGGAGAGCAAGATGGGCAACCGTTCTTCGCAATGGATTTTATCGAAGGCACGGATTTGCAAAATGCCGATCCGATGGATCCCAGAGAAGCCGCACAGGTTATGTTGAAACTAGCGGAAGCGGCTCACTATGCACACGAGCAGGGGATCGTTCATCGCGACATCAAGCCAGCAAACATTCTGATTGACAAAAACGGCGAGCCTCGCATCACAGATTTTGGCTTAGCCAAATTGCTGTCCGATGATTCCAACAGCCTGACTGCGGACGATCAGTTATTGGGTACCGCTGCGTACATGCCTCCAGAACAAGCTCGGGGCGATTCACGCCACGTTGGCCCAGCGGCTGACATCTATTCCCTTGGCGCGGTTCTGTACTACTTGTTGACTGGAGGAGCACCGTTTACTGGCGATTCGATATTGGAAATTTTGAAGAAGGTTGAGAATGACGAACCGGTGGCTCCCAGGCGTTCTGGAAAGAGTATCCCAAAAGACTTGGAAACGATCTGTCTGAAGTGTTTAGAAAAAAACACATCACATAGATACAACTCTGCGACGGATTTGGCGGATGATCTCAATCGCTTTTTGGCGGGTGATGCCATTCATGCATCTGCTGCAGGGCCAGTCAGTCGAGCGGCACGCTATGTTCGTAGAAAGACGGGCGCCCAAATCGCATTGGCGGTGATCAGTATTTGTATTGCCTTCGCTGCGTATCGCTACTGGGAATATCGTGAATACAAAAAACCAACATACACGTACTTTGCAAACATGGAGATGCGGTTTGGTGTGGCCACTGGACTTGGGCCGCTTAGTAAGAACGAAACAGGTCGTCGATCCTATTTTAAAATCCTAAGGGCTGGGAAATCGGGACCCGTGCAAAGTGTTGAGCATGTCGATGCGCTTGGCAGGCTGACTGCCAATGGCATGTTGGACTCAATGTTGCAAGTTTCTTATGATATTAAAGACGAAAGGGAAACTGAGGTAGCCAAAACGACATTCAACCGCGACGCAGACGGTAACTTGGTCGACATGGTTGCCTTTGATGAATTCAACACCAAACTGTGGTCGTTTCGCTACAGTGAACCGCCGCTAAAAGGGCAGTATCTTGGTCCTGATGGCTACGAGAAAGCTCGAAAAGGATCTGGTGCGTCCTATGTTGAAACAGAGCTTGATGAACTGGGAAGAGCCACTTTGGTTCGGTTTTTTGATCGAAACCAACGTCCACAAATCAATGTGCATGGAATGTATGGTTTTGGTATCACTTATGATGATGCCACAAGCACCAGTTTATGGCATGACGTCGATCATCTAGGCAAAGCGATTGAACGGGACGGTGCGGCGTTTCGACGATTCACTCATGATTCAGAATGGAATTTGATACGCATCGAGTACTTGGACGCAGATGAAAATCTAGTCGTTGCTTCCGGGGGTGCAGCTGTGTTGGAATTCGAGTTTTCGAACGGAAGTCAGAAATCCATGACATTCCTGGATACAATGGGCAAACCAGTATCCGTGGGTGGCTATACAAGAGTCGAGTCTTCGTTGGATGGCCTAAGCAGGATTGTTGCTAAACGGTACTACGATGGGAATGGCGACCTCGTCATCACTCGTGATGGTTACGCAGAAGTAAGGTACGAGTTTGACGAAAACGGCCGCAATGCAGTCGAGTTGTATTTTGGTGCCGACTCGAAACCGATATTGTCAAAAGACGGGTATGCGAGCGTAAAGAACACTTTTGATGAACGCGGACATGTTGTTAAACAACGTTTTTATGGTCGAACTGGTGAGCCAGCAGTCAACTCCATCGGAATTCATCAGACGTATTTTACGTTTGATGAACAAGGTAACGAGATCCAGCGAAGCTATTTTGACGCCGATCTGAATCCGACTTTGAATGATCAAGGGATTAGCAGTCAGAAAATTCAGTTCGAACGGGCACGCCCTATTCGTGAACAATATTTCGGTGTGGACGGGACTCCCACTCTTTCCAAGCTCGGGTACGCGTCCGTTGCTCGTGAATATGATGATCGTGGCAATCTTGTTTTGAAAAAATTCTTTGATGCACAAAATCTTGCCGTTTCATCAGTCGACGGATTCGCAATTGAACGGTTTGAATTCGATCTTCGTGGAAACGAAACCCGCCACCGGTTGTACGATGCAAATGACCAACCGGTTTCACACTCCGAAGGGTGGCATTCAATTGCATCGACCTATGACAATTTAGGCAACCAAATTCGGCGCGCCTATTTTGACACGTCCAATCGTCCTACTTGGTTTTATGCGTCAGAAAAATATGAAGCCAGCGGTTACTCTGCATTGCAAGCGAAATTTGATAGCCGCGGGCTGGTCACTTCCCGTACCTTCTTGGATGTCGAGGGCAAACCTACAACCAGCACCTTCGGTTTCAGCACTGCTACCTATGAGTATGATCGATTCGGCAACATTACAGAGATCGGCTATTTCGATGTTGATGGGCAACCTGCGTTCAATTCGAGATTGCGGGTTGCGCGAATCAAGTCAGAATTCGATAGCCGAGGCAACAATAGACGTATCGCTTGGTATGGAAAATCCGGCAAGCCGATCAACGGAGTTTTGGGGGTTGCAACAGTTGAACAGGAGTACGATGACCGCAACAACGTAATATTGATGCGAGGGTTTGATGCGCAGGGACGGCCAAAGGGAAGCAGTACGGATCAGGAACCAAATTCTCCCGTGGTGCGTTTCACATATGATGACCGGGGCAACAGTATCGGCATGTTTCAATTTGATGGAAACAACCAACCTGAGCTGGGCGCAGGTAACTTCTTCCGCAGTTCAACAAAGTACGATCAACGTGGGCAAGAGATTGAGGCTCGGTTTTTCGATTTAGATGGACAGCCAGCTCTACATCGTGATGGGTACTCGCGCAAAACCCTTGCCTATGACGAATATGGAAATGTCATTGAAAAGCGTTTCTACGGTATCGATGGAGAATTGGCGATCAACACCAGGCTGAACCTCGCGATATCGAAAGAAACCTACGATCGCCTTGGTAACATTACTTCGACGGCAGCATTTGGTGTTGATGGTCAACCAATCTTGACAGCTGACGGTATGCATCAATTCGTCGCAACGTATGACGATCAAGGACAGCTAGTCAAAGCCGAAATGCTAGGTACCGACAACAAACCAACTCTCTGCATCGAGCAATGGGCCAGTCGAACCGATTTGTATAACGATCGCGGGCAATTGATCGAAGAGCGATGGTTTGGGACAGACGGAGAGTTGACACACGCTTTTGGCTTCTTTGCAATACGACGCCGCGTTTATGATGAGCGCGGAAACCAAATTGAAACACGTGTTTTTGATCGCAACGAGAAGCCAACGAAGAACAAGTGGGGCGTTGCCGTCTACCTTCTTGAATATGATGAACATGGGCGTGAAACGAAAATGTCTGTGTTTGACCAAGACGAGAAACCAACAGAAGGACTCCCGTTTTTGTACGCAAGTAGAACAATGCAGTACAACCACCGAGGCGATTCTGTTCGGAATCGTTTTTATGGGACTGATGGAAAACTAAAGAACAACCCCGATGGCTACGCGGAGTGGAGAGCCGAATACGATAATTATGGACGACAAGTCGAAGACCAATACTTCGACGAAAATGGCGAACGCCGCGACGCACGTGTCAAAGTGGAGTTTGTTACTCCCAATTCACCTGCGTCGGCAGCAGGGATCAGGGTGGGTGATGTGGTCATGGAAGTCGATGGTGCCAAAATCAGCGGCCTCGTTAACTACTTATATCGCCGGGAATTGACGAACCAGCCAAGTGAAATCGTGCTTAGCCGACGCGGCGATGTCAGAACGGTTACTTTCCCAGCGGGGATCGCTGGAGTCAATTTGGTAGACGTCCTTGATGAACCGGATGTGGAATCAACTGAGCCAGAAGAATGAACCAGTTCAACGGATACCGAGAATGAAGGTCTTAGTGACTGGTTCTACGACTTGGCAAAATGGTGACACCATTCGCGACGCTCTGGACGCATGTGCTGCGACCGTCGTTATTCATGGCGATTGCACGGGTGCTGACGCGCTCGCCGGTGCCGAAGCTCGAAAGTTGGGTATCGAGGTTCACATGATGGAAAAGAAGAAACAGGATTACGAAAAGTACGGTAGAAATGCATGGATGGCCCTGAACGAGCGCATGCTTGAATGCGGTGTCCAACTCGTACTCGCCTTTCACCCGGACATCCAAAGCAGTAGTGGAACCAAACACATGGCAGAACTGGCTGACGCTGCCGGTGTCCCCGTCAATGTGTTTTCGACCTAGATCGATAGGCAAACAGGGACCGACGTCCCCGTCCCTTTTGTGGTGGCCAAAACTCACAAGACGTTTACGCGCAACTCCAAAACGGATCCCTCGCTCACGCTCTCACGCTTCGGGTTACCAAAAAAACGCAACTGCAAAACT
>CAYNNP010000208.1:0-12047 GCA_964398215.1 uncultured Pirellulaceae bacterium
TTGCGTCCGAAGTTCCGGCAATTGCAGCGTTTGCTCGGTCCGGCCTACCCCAAGATCGCAATTCCAAAACGCGTCAGCGACGGGGTTCCGTTGTCCCTCGCTCACGCGTCGGGTTACCAAAAAGAGGTGTTGAATACGAGCCTGGTGGTCGCTGCTATACTGACAGCCGACCCTATCCGCCATTGCTTGCTATTTAGCTGAGGCCAGAGATGCAAAAAAAACAACTTACGCAACGACGCCAGTTTCTTCAAAGTGCCGGGATTGCTACGTGCGCTGCCGGACTTCTAGCGACAACTGGCATCGCAGACGAAACAGTTTCGGCAAAGAAAACCGGCTGGCTTCGTAAAACCCTGAAGGTTGGCATGATCAAAGCGAATGGGTTGGAGCAAAAATTCAAGATCGCTTTGCAGGCCGGTTTCGAGGGTGTCGAACTGAACGTCCCGGGTGTAAAGATCGACGAAGCTGTTGCGGCGGCCAAGAAGACCGGTATCGTGATTGATGGCACCGTTGGAAACTATCACTGGAAAATTCGCCACACCGATCCGAGTGCTGATACACGCGCCGAAGCGCTCAAGCGGTTGATAGGCGGGATTGAGGAAACCGCAAAGCTTGGCGGAACATCGATGCTGTTGGTTCCCGGTCACGGCAAGGATGGTTCCGACGCCGAGGTCTACGAACGCGCCGTAACTGCCGTCAAGCAAGCTTTGCCGACAGCCGAAAAGCACAAGATCCAAATCTTGATTGAAAACGTTTGGAATGATTTCTGTTTCGACCAAGAAGGTGGTAGCGACCAAACGGCGGAGCGACTGGCCAAATTCATTGACGAATTCAAATCGCCGTTGGTGGGAGTCCAGTACGACATCGGCAACCACTGGAAGTATGGCGATCCGGCTGAATGGATCCGAACGCTGGGTGATCGAATCAAGAAGCTTGACATCAAGGGTTTCTCTCGCGCAAGCGGCAAATTCACAAAGATCACCGAAGGCGATATCAAGTGGCCGGAAGTTGAAAAGGCATTGCGCGATATCAAGTTTACAGGTTGGCTGGCTGCGGAAGTCGGCGGCGGTAGCTTGGATCGACTGCGAGAGGTCAATGACCATCTCGAACAAGCTCTTCATTGCAGTAAGAGCTAGCGAGTGTCGAATCCTATTTCTTGTCATGTTTCAGTCATGCCCGATGAAATCGTGCATTGGGTTTCTGCGTGCAATCCGTCTGTCATCATTGATGGAACTTTTGGTGGCGGCGGACATAGCCGTTTACTTATCGAGCAGCTTGCAGATTGCAAAGTCATTGGGCTGGACCGTGATCCTGCTGTCAGTGAACGAGCCGAAAATGAGTCACTTGATCCTCGAATCCAATTGTATTTGGGCAGTTACGAACAAGTACCCAAGGCGTTGGCTGCGTGTGAGTTGGATGTCGCGAATGCACTGATCCTGGATCTCGGGTTGTCCAGCGACCAACTTGCCGATCGCGACCGTGGATTCAGTTTTACAGCTGACGGACCGCTGGACTTGCGGTTTGATCCAGAGAACGGTGTCGCTGCAAGCGACTGGCTGTCACGCAGAAGCGAAAAGGACATTGCCGATGCGATCTATCAATTCGGCGAGGAAAGATTTAGCCGCCGAATTGCTCGCGCGATTGTTCAGAAAGCACGAGAACGGACTCCGGTGAAAACGGTCAACGAGTTGGTCGAGATTTGTCGCCGCTGTGTGCCTCGCAGCAAGAATCATGATATCCATCCGGCCACGCGAACCTTCCAGGCCTTGCGGATCGCCGTCAACGATGAGCTGGGGATCTTGCAGCGGAGTCTTCAAGCGGCTCCCGAATGGCTGAGTCCAGGAGCACACTGCGCCATCATCAGCTTCCACTCTCTGGAAGACCGATTGGTCAAGAACGCCTTTCGTGATGATGATCGATGGGAGGTGCTGACAAAAAAACCGCTGCGCCCAACCGAAACGGAAGTCGCTGGTAACCCTCGCAGCCGAAGCGCAAAACTACGCGTCGCAAAACGGGTTGCGGATGTCCCGCTCGGTCACCGCTAGAGCACACCGGCCGAATTGCGTCTGATTGGCAGCGACAACGCGGAGCGTTAAGTTGTTTCTGCTGTTTTTTCCCATCAGAATAGAGAAACATGATGCCCAAATCGGACCTGCGCGAATTTGAACTTCAGCTCCGGACTGAAACTTACGCTTACCGTACGCCGATGAAATTTGGCGGCCGAGTCGTGACCGACGTGACCATCCTGACTGCGGACTGCCCGGCAAGTTCAGGGCTGGGTTCGGCAATGGGGCTCGGGTCGATGACAATGGGAGTCGCTTGGGCCTGGCCAGTTGCCAAACGCACCGATGGGTCGCTGATGTCGGACGACGACAAGCTGCAGGTTGTGCTTGAATTGGCAAACCGATTGTGTGCTGCGATGAACAACAACGATCAATCGGGCCATCCGCTGGACGTTTGCCATCGGTTCGTTGCCGAGCGGGATTCAATCGCGGTACAGCTCGCAGAAGAAATGAAAATCGAGCCGATTCCGGGTCTCGCAGTTCTGCTTGCCGGATCGCCTTTGGAAGCTGCGTTGTTCGATGCACATGGGAAAGCGGCTAACGAAAGTAGCTACGCATTGTTGTCGCGCGAGCACCTGCCCAACGACCTTTCGCATTACTTGGATGAATCTTACAAGGGTGTGTATCTGGCCGATTTGATTTCTGCCAAGCCCGTTGATTTAATGCCGCTGTACCATTTAGTCGGCGCGCTTGATCCGTTGACAAATGGAGACCTTGACCAGCCTGTTGGTGACGGGATGCCGGAAACGTTGGGCGATTGGATTCAGCGCGATGGTCTGACCCATTTGAAAATCAAACTTGCTGGCGAGGATCTAGATTGGGATGTCAATCGCGTTGCAGGAATCCATGCGGTTGCGACCGAAAATCGTACCGGCAATTGGGATTTCTCGTTGGACTTTAATGAGCGATGCGAAAACGAAGACTACGTGTTGGAAATGCTGAATCGATTGCGCGAGGTAGCCCCCGGCGCCCTGCCCTGCATTCAGTACATTGAACAACCGACCCACCGTGACTTGGAAAAACACCCTGAATTGACGATGCATCGCGTCGCCAAAGAAAAACCGGTGGTGATTGACGAGTCGCTCGTTGGGCTGGCCAGCCTGCGAACTGCGATCAAACAAGGTTACAGTGGAATCGCTTTGAAGGCTTGCAAGGGACATGCCGAAGCGTTGTTGTTGGGTGCGGTCGCAAGGCACGAAAACTATTTCTTGTGCGTACAAGATTTAACTTGCGTCGGCGCATCGCTACTGCATTCAGCGTCGTTGGCCGCACACATTCCTGGCGTGGCGGCGATCGAAAGCAATGGTCGTCAGTTTTCTCCAGCAGGCAACGAACGTTGGATGGAAGGCTTTGGCGAATTCTTTCGAATCCAAAATGGCAAAGTACCGACCAGTCAGCTTGCAGGTCCAGGCCTTGGATACGGCAGTGATCCTGCCACGAAAGATTGATTGTAGCGCCGTATCGACAAAGAAATTGCGAGCGCCTGCTGCTACGGTTTCATTGCCAAGAACGAATACAATCCGATGATGGTTTTGGCGTCACGGATCTTGCCGCCGGATAGCAGGTCGGGTATTTCGTCACGGCGAACAATCTGATTTTCAATCTGCTCGGTCGCTTCCCGCGCATGTTCACCCAACGTTAGTCCCGTTGCCAAAAATAGCTGCATCAATTCATCGCTCATCCCAGGTGCGGCATAGAACTGATGCAGCAGATCGAAGGTTTGTCCTTCGTATCCGGTTTCTTCGATCAACTCGCGGCGAGCCGTTTCGATAATCGGTTCGCCGGATTCTCGTGTGCCTGCAGGCAATTCTAGCAACGTTTCACCGACTTGCGGTCTTGAATTGCGGATCATCACGATCGTGTCATCATCAATCAGCGGTAATAAGACCACCGCGCCTGGATGGCGAATGACTTCTCGCACATACATGCGGCCATCGTCACCGCGGAGATCCATGCGGTGTACGTCAAACCGCTCGCCTTTAAGAACCAGTTGTTCAGAAACGATTTGTCGTGTTGCGTCTGGCTGAGGCCCGTTGGTGGAATCTGTCACAGCTATTTGTTTTGTTTGCGTTTCTTGCTTTCGATTGCGATGCCACTATCGCCCAGACGCCTGTTTAGCTTTTCATCCAAACGCAGGGCAACATCACGGTACTGGTCAGAGCCAGCAAGGTTAGTGAATTCTCTGGGGTCCGACGTCATGTCATACAGTTCCTTGGTGCCATCGGTGTAACGCATGTAGTGCCAGCGATCAGTCCTGAACGAAAATCCGCGATTCAGTGACAAGGCACCATCCTTTACCGTTGCCTGGGGATCCTTCAATACTGGTACCAAACTTTTGCCATGCAATTTGGCTGGGACTGGAATGCCTGCCAGTTCCGCACATGTTGGAAACAGATCGACAAGTTCGACGATACTGTTTGTCTGGCCAGCGTCAAAATTCGGTGCATCGATGATCAACGGCACATGCAAAACCTCTTCGTGCAAGTTTGATTTTTGCCAAAACCCGTGTTCGCCCAAGTGATAACCATGGTCACTGGTAAACACGATCGCGGTGCTATCTCGAATCCCCAAACGCTCCAGTTCTGCGACCACACGGCCAACTTGCTGGTCCATGAAAGTGACCGACGCATAATAGCCTTGCCACATTCTTTTCTGGTTGTCAGGATGTTTGCCTATCGGATTCGAATCGGAACGAGTGGCCGACTTGCCAAGTTTTGGAATGTCATCCAAGTCATTCTGGGTCGACTCTGGCAACCTAATCTTTTGCCACGGATAGGGCTCAAAGTACTGCTTGGGGGCTACCATCGGATAGTGAGGCCGAACAAATCCGACAGCCAAGAAAAACGGTTTGTCTTTGTGCTCTCGAATCAGTTCCACTGCCTTGGTCGCGGATTTGTAATCCGGCTGATCGCTTCCGTCGCCCTGATACTGAACGGTCACGAACATGCGATGCTTCATCTTTGTCGATTCGCGATTCTGCAGTGAGTCGGTGAAGATATTTTGGTTCAAGCACGCGTAAGCACCCGGCGTGTGCGCCTCGAAACCCGTTGAATTGAAACGCTGCGTCCAAGTCGACGCGATGTCATTGCCATTGGTTCCCGCGATGATGTCACCAGGGACTCGCATGTGATAGATCTTACCGACTCGAGCGGTATGCCAATCATGATTGCGAAAGTGAAGCCCCATGTTTAAACCACGGCCATCTTTGTACCGACTGTGCATGAACGATGTTCGCGAAGGCCCGCATGACGTGCCTTGGCAATACGCTCGCTGGAATAGCATTCCATCTTTAGCAAGCTGGTCGATGTTCGGTGTTTTGCAGATTCCATCGCCGTAGCACCCCAGCACACTGGCTTTCAAATCATCAGAGATCATGAAAACAATGTTCTTGACCGATGATTCAGCGTTGCAAGCGGAACCAAGCAGCACAAAGAACAGTAGCAGTAGGTTTCTCATTTGTCATCCGATTTTGATAGTGAAAGACATCAGGCACTATGACCCACCTGAGCGCTGCCGTATCCGAATTTGACCCAGACGCTGAACTTCTGCGCGAACTTGATTGCGCGACTTGGTGGCAAACTCTGCGACCGATTCGGTGCGATAATCCGGATAACTCCAGCGATGATGGATCCATTTCTTTGCCACATAATTCAAGGTGACTTCCGCAAAGATTCCGTCGCGCAGATACAACCGGTGATCGCGATCCTTGGTAGTCGCCAAAACTAATTTGGCTTGCGTTACATATCCACAATCCAAATTCAGTGGCCTTGGCTCTGTATGATCGGAGTCTCTGGCAAACTGTTTTTCCCACTCGTTGGTTGCGAGTTTCCAATCCGCCAGTTCGCCACAATCACACAGTGCCTCAAACGCAACGATTACCTTTTGCAGGCCTGGGCCCATCTCTGAATCATAAAAACCGCCTGCAGGAAAAGGCAGTGGGGCTGTCTGATGCGCAATCGCACCCCAAGCGTCCTGCAAAGTTTGTATGCCCCAATCGCGAGCGTCATCGTGCCGCGAAATCACGGCACAGATACGAACAACCGGTTCTATGAATTCAATTTCAGCCACAACTAGCGAATTGAAATCTCAATAGGATTCAGCAACCAAGCGGTTGGGCGTCCACGATTGTTCATCGCATCATCCAACAACGTTCGGGTCGTTTGCAAATTCAAACCACGTTGCTGCAGTGCACGCAGCGCTGTCACGGGCATGTGTTGCCAGATTTCGTCATCGTCACCTGTACTTAATAAATCAGCGAGATTCAAACCGCTGGAAGTGATAGGCCGATGGATTACTTTGAAGTCATCCAAGCCCGCTTTTTTCGCGACGACAGCCAAGCAATCATCAACACCGCCAATGCTATCGACCAGTTTTAGTCGGCGTGCCTGATCCCCGGACCAAACGCGACCGCCGGCCAAGTCCTTCAGTTTCTCAATCTCAATGCCGCGCGCCTTGCTGGCCAATTTCAAGAACCTGCTGTAGACCATGTCGATCGATTCTTGGATGACTTTCGATTCTTGCTCTGACCACGATCGATTCAGGGCGAATGCGCTCGCGGAATCGTCCAGCGTGATCGACTCCAGATGCACACCCACGCGACGCAACAACGAACCCAAAGTCAGCTTCATTGAAAAAACGCCAATCGATCCTGTCAAAGTGCCTCGTTCGGCGTAGACAGGCGCGTCGATGCAAGCGATCCAGTACCCGCCTGACGCAGCAACGGTTCCCATCGATACGATGGTTGGTTTCGCTTTCACAAGTTTGACCAATGCTTGGCGAATCGATTCACTTGCTGTCGCGCTTCCGCCAGGCGAATTGATTCGAACCACGACTCCCTTGACTTTGCTGTCGTTGATCAGTTTTTCGATATGTTCGACTGTTGGTCCGGAAACCATATTGCCTGCGGATTCTTTGGTGCCGTCGATGATTGTTCCGCTCAAGTGCAAAACTGCGATCGAGTTATCCGACACACGCGATGAGTCGCTTGGCCCGGCCATGATTTGGCCCATCAGTTGAAAGAAAGATATTTCTTGGCGAGCTTTCTTTTTCCGCGACGTCCATTCCACTTCGTCGTCGATTTCTTTTTCTATCGACGCGATCATTGATCCGTACGGCGCAAGCTGATCGACTAAGCCTGCGGATAAAGCTTGTCGCGGCATGATCATGCGTTTTGCCTGAAGCTCGCGAATAACCTTTGGCTTCAGGCCACGGCCTTTAGCAATCGCATCAACGCGTGCATCATTCATCGACCGCAGCATATCTAGATAGTGATTGCGAAGATGGTCGCTCATCTTGGAATTCAAGTACGGTTCAACGGCGCCCTTGAAGTTGCCCGCGCGAACCACCGACGCTTTGACCCCGACCAGATCCATGGCGTCTTTATAGAACATGGATTCCATCGACGCTGATGGCATGTCGATCCCGCCAAAGTCAGCAATGAAGACTTCATCGCATTGTGCTGCGATCGCCAAGTGAACACCGGCTGCATTCTCTAACCACGCAAATGTCTTTTTGCCAGCCGTCTTCAAGGCTTTCATGCGACGCGCGAATTCGTCAAGCTGGGCTGGGTTGAGTGACAAATTGCCGTCAGCAAGATTGAACACTACATAGTCGTAATTCTCATTGTTGGAGACGTCTTTGATGTACTGGCAAAGCCGATAGAACGACTTTTGTTTTCCAGCGCCTCCACCCATCAGCAACGAAACGGGATCGAAACTGATCGGCTGAACAAGATCCACATAGCTGCCAGACATCTTGATCTCCAGCACCATGGCGGGATCAGCTTTCTCTGCTTCTTCCTTCTTGATGTCTTTGGATTTATTTGCCTGACCGTTTTTTTTCGCTTTGGCAGAATCAGCCTTCGATTTCTTCGCGTCAACTTTTGCAGATTTGGGCTTCGTTTTCTCCTTTTCGGCAGTCCGCTGCCCAGCAGCAATCGGTGCAAAAAGGAATGCGAATACAAGGATCTGAGTAAGTCGAAAACTGCGATGCATGGTTTTCCCCAAGGAGTGATAGTCTGGATGCAGCATTCAGTCTAACACGCGACGGCCAGGATTAAAGAATCACTGTGGCCCACACCCAGGCAAATCACTTTTTCGATGTTGCGATTATTTCTACACCCTCGTGCGCAGCAGGAGCGGCATAGGCTTCCAGCCTGTGTTTTTGCTATTCACAGGCTGGAAGCCTATGCCACTTTTGTCGGGCAGGAATGCCCAACGTACTTTGAAGAATGCTCTATTGTGAAGGTTGTTTTTGCGAAATCAGTACATCGAGTTCCGATTTTAGTTTCGGCAAGATCTCGTCGTACCCGAACGCTCCAAGTGCCTGGGTGCCTTTTTTCAAGTTCACCTTTGCGGGGCCGCACCATAGGCCAAGGTCTGCATCATCGGTCTCGCCAGGACCATTCACTCGACAACCCATCACGGCAATCGTGATTTCGTAGTCCTTTGCATAGGTGGTCATCTCTTTTACCTGCGCGGCCAGATCGACGAACGCTTCGTTCTCGACGCGAGAGCAACTTGGGCAGCTGATGATGTTTAGCTGTTTGTCATTCAAGTTGACAACGGTTCGCACACGACCTGCGTAGATGTCTTTGATGATCGTTAGCCCCGCGTCGATCTCTTCAGGCTTGCGCGGATTCGGCAACGTCAACGAAACGCGAACGGTGTCTCCGATTCCACGACCAATCAGTTGCTCGAAAGCCATTCGTGTTTTGATGATGCCATCGGGGGGCATTCCTGCTTCGGTCACTCCCAAGTGCAATGGCACTTCGCTTCGCTGCTGTGCAAAACGCTGATTCACATCGATTACTTTTCTGGGATCACTATCCTTTAGCGAAACAACATAACGGTGGAAATCAAGTGAATCGACAAACTCGCAGTGCTCCAGAGCGCTTTCCAGCATCGGTGTGATCGAGTCCGATGGGTCGTACTTCTCTTTTTTGGCAGGATCGACGCTTCCGCAATTCACACCGATGCGAACAGCACAGTCATTGTCTTTCGCTTGGTTGATGATGAACGCAACTTTGTCCTGCCAAGGCTTGTCACGCTGATGATGATACAAGTGTCCTGGGTTGTATCGGATTTTGTTAACGTACGGAGCAACTGTTTCGGCGAGCTTGAAATTCTCTTGCAGGTCCACTGCCAAGTTCGCGGTGGTCTGTTTTCTGATTTCAGCCAACGCCGCAGCATCTTTGTCGCTGTCCACGGCAATCCGCACAACACCGGCACCAGCTTCGCGAAGCGCCTCGGCTTGAGCCACGGTAGCATCCACGTCTTGGGTTTTCGTCGCCGTCATGCTCTGGACTGCAATCGGATTCCCAGCTCCGACCACGATGTTGCCAATCGGAACAGCTCGCGTTTCGTTTCGTTGAATTGACATGAGTTGAAAGAGTTGGTTGGGGAATCTGGAAACTTGTGCGCCGGTGCGATGCTGCTGTGGCGTTGGTTGTGAGCCGAAAGCGCGGCTACACGTGGGTGGGTCGTCGCCACGATACCACAAACGGCACTCTCTGAACGAGAGCGCCGTCTGTAATGGAATTTCCGGCGACGTTGTAACCGTACTTGCGCCGCCAGCATAACCAGTCAAAAACTACTGCAGCAGGGCAGCTGCGATCTGTGCAATGTGAGGCATGACCTCACGCTGCAGACGTCGCAGCCGAAGTGCCTGCGAAGCGGAAACACCGTGAGATTCAATCGTTTGCAAGTTGCGTGACAGCTGGTCAAATCCTTGCAACAAATGCTCGGCTTCGCCCTGCAGCCTTTGGAGATACTTTTGGTCGCTCAGCCGCGAAGGGCGATCCAACATTTTGTGGAGTTCCTTACTGTGACGGTAAAAATCGTCGACCGAATCGCGAGTCGAATCACGGAACGAGCTGGGACGCAGCGAGCGTTCGATTTTTCGGATTTCGCCACGAAGGTATTCTGATGATCCTTCCAGTGCCGCGGCGGCTTGCAAGAGCCTAGCGACGCTAACTTGTGAACTGTGCCCAGTCCCAACCGCGACTCGGATTTCTTCACAGGCATGATTCACTTCGTCTATCGTACCGCGGTTCAGCGATGGAATCTGCTGGAATGAACGTTGGACAGAATTCCAGCCCCTTTCCAGTTTGATAAATTGGTCACGAATTTGTTCAGCCGGTGCTTTTCGGTCACCCAGGCGTTTAAGTTCAGTGGCTTGAGAGTTCAGCAAACGACAGGTTTCCAAAAGCTGGATTTGATCTTTCGGTTGCAATCGAATCATGGCTCGCAAACTCAGTTGCCCAAGGATTTGTTCCAAGCCATGCTCGATGCGATGAATCGCGCCTGACAAATCCAACTGCGCCGCAGGCGGTTGAATCCTCAGCAACTGATAGGTCTGTTCTCCACAATCACTGATGCGATCGAGTCGGCGGTGCAAGTGCGGGTTGTTGTATGCGTAGACTCGCGATGCGAATTCACGCCACCTCGTCCCATAGTCTTGAAAATGACCAGCGATCTCGTCGTAAGACATTTTCTGTACATAGTCTGCTTCACGAAGCAAACGTTGACGCAGCAAGCGCAGGTCATGAGTCAGCGTTTGACAAACAGGGTCGTTGCCAATCGCAATGTGCAAATCGTCTTCTAGGGCCAACATGTAGGCGCCAGCTTCAATGATCACATCGTTCAGTGCGTGGCGATCGAACTGCGGTTCGATATTCAGTTGCTTTCCCATCAAACCACAGTAATCGTCGCAACGAGCGATGGCCTGTGTCGAAGCCTTGCTAAGGCCATTGATTCCGCGAAGCGAAAAAGAAACTTGGCGCCAACTGGCGTCAAGCTCTCCGTATGGCCGCACGATTGTCTGAAGTGATGACAAGCCATCGCAGGCTTGGATCACGGCCTGGCATTGTGCCGAAACCCTGTAGACTTCTGGCAAGACCCCACGGATCGCAGTGTTGCGGGCCGCCGAGGCTTTCAAGTCCGCGACGAGTGGCCCGATTTGCGTATTGAATCCGACCAACTGCTTGGCAAACGCAGCGGCTTCTTGGCTACGTACGTTGATCGATCCCGACCGCGGGCGCGATGGCACAATCGTTGGACCGGGTTGCCGTGGTGATGGTCCGCCAAAGCCGCTGGGCAGTTTTACTTGATAGGGGTTGTTGGCGGGACGTGTGTTTGTGGCTTTGGAACGCGCTCTTGCTCGCGCCTCTGCTTCGGCACGCTGGGCTTTTTCGCGTTCCAGATGCGATTCAGCAAGCGTTCGAAATAACCCTTCGATTAACTGCCCGCGTTGGGCGGTTGCCTCACGCAGCGGCAGCGCCGCCAAGAGGCAAATTGCCGCCAAGATAAGTCGTGGGTTTGGTCTCATTGCATATTCCATGTGGTTCTGGGTTCGTCGATTGCCGCTCTGATTGTACCCGGATTTGGGAACTTACGCTCTCGGGCAATTGAGAAAAGCACAGAAGCCTACATGTTCGCTTGTCGGCGGCACGAACTCGATCGACGAGGGTGACATCGCGTTTGTCGGAGCGTCGGTAGGGAGGTCCAAGATTGATGCGCCCGACAAAAGTCGCGAACGACAAGATTCGTTTTTAGCGTCGCGATACAGCGTGTGAATGAATCACTCTCCCACTGGGAGAGTCGGGCTCTCAGGCCCGGAGAGGGCCCTCCCCGGGCCTGAGAGCCCGACCCTCCCGCTGCGCAGGAGGGTAACAAAACATCGCAATATCAAAACCTAACACGCCGGACTACTTTTGTCGGGCGCGTCAAGAGTGGCCAACCTACATGGGTGATGCGATTGGCCGAGCAAGGCAGGTGAGCCTTGGCGAGCTTCAACGACACCAGGAGATCGCAACACATTCAGTCTGCGGCGTTAACCGGGCCTCATTTCCTGCTTTTGTCAAGTACGGTTAACAACCGAGTGATCACTGGTCTTAGATAATCTCTCGTCGTCACAATTCGCTTTGTATTGAGTTTAGCACGCAAATCGCTCTCCATTTTTTCTATCTCATCAGGAGCATTTTTGAGA
>CAYNNP010000209.1:0-11980 GCA_964398215.1 uncultured Pirellulaceae bacterium
ATGCCACGCAAATAAATCAACAATCCAAATGGCCATTTCGCCAATCAAATAGAAAGTGGTCCTGGATGGAATCGAACCATCGTCTCCTGCATGTGAAACAGGCATCGTTGCCGTTGGACCACAGGACCATTTTGCTTTCCAAGCACGTCCCCAAGGATTTGAACCCTGACTTGCTGGTTTGGAATCAGCAGTGCTGCCGTTACACCAAGGACGTTTTTTGTTGTTCGGCCATGATTTAATGACCAAAGCTGCGAGAGTTGGAATCGAACCAACGGCCTCCTGGTTCAGGGCCAGGCGTCACTACCAGCAGCAACTATCTCGCAGTAAATCTGTTTTGATTTTCTTTTCCAGCTTGGGGAGAAGGATTCGAACCTTCACAACCTGCTTCAAAGGCAAGCGACCTACCGTTAGTCGATCCCCAAGTAACCCTGCTTCAAAAAGAGTGTCCTGCGGGAATCGAACCCGCCTAACTGAATTGGAAATCCAGCACCTTTGCCGATCGGCCAAGGACACAGTTGGTGGCCCCATTCGGGCCAAGTAGCGGATTCGGGGGTCGCACCCGACGATCCGAGCTTATGAGGCTCAGTTGGACACTGGTCCATCCGCAGTGATTGGATTCAACAAAGCTGCGACGGCAGGACTCGAACCTGCACTCGTCTCATTAACAGTGAGCTGCCTTACCATTTGGCCACATCGCATCGTATTTTTGGTCAAAGCACCCAGCGGGAATCGAACCCGCACATCCGCCATGGCAAGACGGTAGGCTACCGCTACATCATGGGTGCAAGATTTTTCGTCAACCAAATTGTCAAAGATCAAGTCAGCAAGCCACTTAAACTCCGGCTCACAAGAGTGTTATGCTTTGTGTTTGATTCAAAAGTAGGGTCGGTGGGATTCGAACCCACGCCCGACGGATTAAAAGTCCGAGATGCTGCCAGTTACACTACAACCCCGATTTGGTCGGTCGCAAACTGGCGTTTAGAAATCAAAGTCGTCGATCGCATCAGAATCTCACTGGTTCAATGGTGTTGTGTCGTAAGTGGTAACCCTGAGAATCGAACTCAGCACGCCTTGGATATCAGCCAAAGATGAGCCAACCAGCTCTCGATTACCGTTGTTTTCGTTGTCTTGTCCGAGCTATCAAAAGTGGGTCGAGAGGCGCTCGAATCCTCCTATACGGTGCTTCAGACCGTCGCTATACCGTCTCAGCTATCGACCCGTTTTGCTTTTCGCGACTTTGTTGAAGCCACGAAAAAACCCGATGTTGCCTTGCTCTTGCAACATCGGGTTTTCGTAAAACGTTACGAATTCTCCATGTCACAATCGCAGCACAAAAACGCGCCCGAATTGGCTGCCGTTGCCGGCTTGGCCTACCCATGCTCGTTTGATTTGGTCAATTTGATTGCGTTGAATTTTCATTGCTCTATTTTTTGGCGCCGTGGCGGCGAACTTGATTGATGTCTGACTATAGGACGCGATGCGCTGGCCTGGGTTCACGCAAACCCTGAAATTCTTTCGTCAATGATCCAGATGCGCAATGCCCGCGATCTATTTCAAAGATCCAAACCAAATGGTCACATACGTAGTTTTGGCAGCAGAACGCGGCCCTTGTGTGTTTCAATGATTGACCCGCGTTTTTTGGGAACTTAGACTCCTGCAATCTGTTCTCAACCTCTCAGCACACGGTTCCCGCCTTGAACATCTGGCCATCCCTGCTTGCCGCAGAAACCAACTTGCCTGTTGAAGAGCCCGAATTGAACGTGGCTGCATTGATCGCGCTGCTTGTTTTCGGAATCGTATTCTTGCTGATTCTGATTTTGCGATTCAAACTCCAAGCGTTTCTTGCCCTGATCTTGGTTTCTGTCGCGGTCGCCGCAGCTTCGCGTGTCGTGAATCCGGATTCGGTTGCGCTCACACAAGTCGCACCCACAATCGTCAACAGTATGGGTAGCGCACTCGGTTTTATAGCAACCATCATTGGGATCGGCGCGATCTTTGGCGCCATTCTTGAACACTCCGGTGGCACCGAGTCGCTGGCCAATTCGATGGTCAGAATCTTTGGCGCCAAAAGAGCACCGTGGGCCATGCTGTTGACTGGGTTCATCATTTCGATTCCGGTATTCCTGGACGTCGCACTCGTGATCTTGGCACCATTACTGTTTGCATTGGCACGCGATACGAAAAAGTCCTACTTGATCTATGGGCTAGCGTTATGCGCTGGGATGGCCGTCACGCATGCGTTCGTGCCGCCAACTCCCGGACCTGTAGCGGTTGCTTATATCTTGGGCGTCAACTTGGGCTGGGTGATTCTGTTCGGGATCGCCGCCGGGTTCCCAACTGCCGTCATCTGTGGACCATGGCTTTGCACAAAATTGGCTGGCACGGTCGAAGTCCCCGAACCAGAAACAGAAGCCGCCGAAAACCTACAAGAATCCAAACTGCCAAGCTTCGGATTCATATTGTTTTTGATCGCGTTTCCAATTGGACTGATTCTTGCCAACACGATTGTTGAACAGGTGGTCGCTTCGGGGTTGCCCGAATGCGCCGTTTTCATAGACGCTCCCTCGGATGTTGATTTCGCAGCAACCGACGAACCAGTATTAGCTGAGAACGAAAAACTTGGCGTAACAGCCAATTTTGAAGTTGTCGTGGCGGGTACCGATGGAAGTGTTTTGCGAACGGTTCCTGACGCGAAGTATCTGGGCAAACCCGTGGGCGGCGAAAGAAACAAGCAGCGTTCAACCCAACTGAAAACTGCTCTGGCCAACGCTTCACCGTTCCATCAATTCGTTATCTTCATTGGTCACCCTGTCATCGCGTTATTGCTTTCTACGCTGATGGCGATCTATTTCCTGGGGACCCAGCGCGGGGTGGACAAAGAAACGTTGTTGGAAATATCCACCAAAGCCTTGGGCCCAGCGGGAATCATCATTCTGATCACTGGAGCCGGTGGCGTATTCAAAGGCGTCTTGAAGGAAACGGGCATCACAAAAGCTCTGGAGCTTGCCTTTTCCGAGACAGGCATTTCAGTGCTTGTTTTGGCCTACGTCTTTGCAACCCTCATTCGTATCGCGCAAGGCTCGGCGACCGTCGCGATGCTGACCGCTGCAGGTTTGATGGTTGGATTCGTCGACGGATTCAGCCAACCTCAACTCGCTCTGATTACGATCGCCATTGCTGCTGGTGCAACTGGATTCTCTCACGTGAACGATTCTGGATTCTGGATGATCTCGCGATACCTGAGAATGTCGGAGGCACAAACACTGAAAACCTGGAGTGTGATCTCGACAGCCATATCAATCGTTGGCTTCCTGATCACGCTGCTGCTGTGGCAATTCGTGGGCTAAAACGCTGGTCGGTACTACCAAAAAACGACACCTCTTCTACAGTGCTGGGTTGTCGCCTTATCATGTGTAATCCGAGCACGCGGATTCAATTTTGCACTTCATTGTTTCCATGAGAAAAGCGATTTTTCGCTAGGTGCAATTGCCGTGTGTGACGAACCGAAACTGTCGTTTTCCAGACGCGAGATGACGACGTTTGACCAGCAGTAAAAATTCAATTGATCAACGATCGCTTTCAAGGTGAATGATATGTCCGATACTAGGTCTGAACGTGATTCGATGGGCGAAGTTCGTGTGCCCGCAGAAGCGTACTACGGCGCGCAAACCCAACGTGCCGTCGAAAATTTTCCCATCAGTGGCTGGCGATTGCCACCCGCAATGATCTCGGCAATGGGCATGGTCAAGTATGCCTGTGGTGTTGCCAATCGCGATCTTGGAAAACTGACGGGCTCTGGCAAAAACACCGTCGATGATAGCCAAGTCCAAGCGATGCTTGATGCCTGCAATGAAGTTGCTGACGGAAAGCTGAACGCCGAATTTCCAGTGGATGTATTTCAGACTGGCAGCGGCACTAGCAGCAACATGAACGTCAACGAAGTGATCAGCAACCGCGCGATCGAAATTGCTGGCGGTGATCGGTTTGCAAAAGAAAAACCGATTCATCCCAACGATCACGTCAACATGGGCCAAAGCACCAATGATACGTTTCCTACTGCGATTCACGTTGCAACGGCAGTCCAAATTCAAAGCTCGTTGATCCCAGCTCTGAAACGAATGCACGAGTCGCTGGTGGAAAAGGCACAGCAGTGGGACAAAGTTATCAAGATCGGCCGAACGCACTTGATGGATGCGACACCGCTGCGTTTGGGTCAAGAATTCGGTGGCTTTGCTAGGCAGCTTGAATTGTCCATCGGCCGCGCCGAAACTGCGCGAGATGCTGTGCTGGAATTGCCGGTCGGCGGAACCGCCGTTGGCAGTGGAATCAACACGCACCCAGAATTTGGCTCGCGCGTCGCAGCAGTCTTGGCTGATAAAACAGGTGTGCCTTTCATCGAAGCGGTCAACCACTTTGAGGCCAACGCCCAACGCGATGGACTGGTTCAGTCGCACAGCGAACTCAAATGCATTGCTCAAACGTTGTTCAATGTTGCCAACAATATCCGCTGGCTCGGTAGTGGGCCACGTTGTGGATTTTACGAAGTCAAACTTCCCAGCCGACAACCTGGTAGTTCGATCATGCCAGGTAAAGTCAATCCGGTGATGTGCGAATCGATGATGCAACTAACCGCTCGCGTGATCGGCAATGACACAGGGCTCACATTCGCTGGCGCGGCTGGTGGCAACTTTCAGCTGAACATCATGATGCCAATGATGGCTCAGACGATCCTTGAATCGATTCATCTACTGGCTAGCGGTACCGAATCGTTTGTTGATTTTTGCATCGCCGAAATGGAGCCCAATCCAGAAGCTTGCGAAGCAGCGATCGAACAGAGCTTGTCGATGTGTACAAGTTTGAATCCACTGATCGGCTACTCCAAGGCCGCCGAATTAGCAAAAGAAGCCTTCAAGACTGGCCAAACGATCCGCGAACTTTGCTTGGAAAAAGAAATCCTACCCGAAGAAACTTTGGCCGAAGCGCTGGATCCGTGGAGCATGACTGAGCCGCAAGAGTAGACTGAGTTGCGGCTCACTTTCTTCCCTTCGAGGATGAATCGACAAAGCGGCTAACCTACGATAGTAGCTTGGCCGCTCCCGGCCGAGTATTGTTCGGCTTCGGACGCGCTCAGCTGAAAAAACAGTAAGTCACGCCCAAGAACCCGCTTCACATAGTTGAATGAAATATGCCTATCCGCAATTTGGTTATTCGGTTTGGTTTCATAGTGGCATGCGCCATCACCAGTGTTACTCTGGCTCAGCAGCCGATGGTTGACGCTGATGTAGTGTTTCAGGAAACCGATGGCGTTTTGGCGGTCGAGGCAGAACACTTTTTCAAGCAAACAAAAGCCGACGTTCGTGCTTTTCATTTGACGACAAAGTCGGATGCACCTGGCCTGACACCCGACGGTGATCCATCGCACATTGGCGGCGCAAGTGGTGGCGCGTATCTGGAAATTTTGCCGGACACACGCCGGAACCATAGCGAAAAGCTAATCCAAAATGTCAACTTCTGCCCCACTGCCGGCAAAATGGCCGTGCTGCATTACAAGGTCAATATCAACACGCCCGGCAAGTACTACGTTTGGGTTCGCGCCTACTCTACCGGTAGCGAAGACAACGGGTTGCACGTTGGAATCGATGGACAGTGGCCAGCAAGTGGCAATCGAATGCAGTGGTGTCAGGGCAAGCGGTCTTGGCGCTGGGAAAGCAAGCAGCGAACTGAAAAGGAACACTGCGGCGAACCATTCAAGATCTTTCTGCAAATTGACAAACCTGGACCGCACACGATCCAGTTCTCGATGCGCGAAGACGGTTTCGAGTTCGATAAATGGTTGATCACGACCGATCGATCATTCAAACGCCCTTCCGACGCTGGACCGACCAGCATCGTCAAATCAGGCAAGCTTCCAAAGCCATTCGCCCTCGTCGCCGCGCCGCCAAAACCGAATGGCCCACCAGCTCCGCAACCCGATCCAAAGTCGTCCACTACCGTTTCAAGAAGCTTGCGAATGCCGGCAAAAATGTTCGCGCAAAGCAAAATGGACAACTACTACATGGACCGTGGCAAGTGGCTAGCGATTGACCCCGATAGTCACAAATCAGCGTCAATCAAACGCACGTTTCCGTTCCCAACAGGCAAGTACCATGTCGTCCTGCGGACCGTCGGCGAAAACGATGGTAGATCGTTCTACGCAGTTGCCGTTGGTGAAACAAAAATCGGCAGCTTCACCAATCCACTTGCAGGTGAGACGTACGCCGAAGGCGCCAAGTTCAACAAGACGTGGAAGAATGTGTCGATCACCGAGGGTGCAATCATTCAGGTCACTTCGAAAATTGGCAGCGAAGACGGCCAGGAGTTTAGCCGAGCCCGTTGGTCAGCAGTTGAATTTCGAGCGGCAGATGACGCGACCCAGAAACTGGTTGCTCCAATGCTTGCCCAGCAGAAAGAAACCAAGACAACCAAAACATCGCAGAACAAAACCAGCCCCACAAAATCCCTCAGCGATCTGCCACTGCAGCAGCCCAGGAAACCCGATGGCGACGGTTCGGTTACTGTTTCGGGTGAACTGAAACAATGGCACAAAGTCACATTTGACTTGGATGGCATGTTCGCGCACGAGAAAGACAATTCGGCCAACCCCTTTACCGATTTTCGCATGACGTTGCATCTGCAACATGCCGACGGAACAAAGCTCACAATTCCTGGCTACTTTGCGGCCGATGGCGGCGCAGCCAACTCGGGAGCAGAATCGGGAACCACATGGCGCGCCCATTTCGCACCACCGAAAACCGGGCAGTGGACCTATCGCGTTTCATTCTTGCAAGGCAAAAACATTTTCGATGTTGCGTCCAACGCCAAGCCCACGACGCCGCCAAAGTTTAATCAGGCATCAGGGAAAATCGTGGTCGCCGAATCCGACAAAACCGGTCGTGACCTTCGTGCACACGGACAACTGAAGTATGTCGGCAAGCACTATTTGCAATTCGCCGGGTCAAAAATGTACTTCTTGAAAGTGGGCGCCGATGCGCCGGAAACGTTGCTGGCCTACAAAGATTTTGACAACACAATCGCAGGCAATAGAAAAAAGGCTCCTTTGAAGTCATGGTCTGCCCACCTGGGCGACTGGAAAGCTGGTGATCCGAGTTGGAAAGACGGCAAGGGGAAAGGCCTGATTGGCGCGATCAACTATTTGTCAGCGAAGGGATGCAACGCGTTTTCATTCTTGACGTACAACGCTGGTGGTGATGGCGACAACATTTGGCCATTCATTCATCGTGATGACAAACTGCATTACGATTGCAGCAAACTTGATCAGTGGGGCATCGTGCTTGAACATGGGACCACCAAGGGCATGTACTTGCACTTCAAGATGCAGGAAACCGAAAACGACGACCATCGCCGCGGCCATCAAGGCAGCAACGCGAACGTCCCAGAGTGCTTGGATGGTGGAAAACTTGGCATCCAGCGCAAACTCTATTGTCGCGAGTTGATCGCACGGTTCGGCCACAACTTGGCGTTGAACTGGAACCTGGGTGAGGAAAATACTCAGTCGCACGATGAACAACAAGCAATGATCAACTACATCGCAGACCTAGATGTCTACGATCACAATATTGTGGTTCATACGTATCCAAATCAGCAAGACATAGTCTATCGGCCACTTCTGGGCGACGCATCAAAGCTAACTGGGACGTCACTGCAAAACAGTAGTTTGAAAACGACTCACGAACAAACGGTCAAATGGGTTCGCGAATCGGCTAGCGCTGGTAAACCGTGGATCGTCGCCTTTGACGAATCGGGCAGCGCCGCACATGCCCAGTGCCCAGATCTTGGCTACAACGGATTCGACGGACACGATCGCCAAGGCAAAATGGCTCACACCCAACACGAAGTCCGCAAGTACACGCTGTGGGGGACGTTGATGGCTGGTGGTGCCGGCAATGAGTATTACTTTGGCTACCAGTTTGACCAAAACGATATCATTTGCGAAGACTGGCGGAGCCGCGATCAAAGCTGGGACTACTGCCGTATCGCGATTGAATTCTTTCACCAAAACAAGATCCCGTTTTGGGATATGAAGAACGCGGACGCACTGGTTGGCAACGCAGACAACGACTCTTCCAAGTTCTGCTTTGCGAAAACAGGTGAAGTCTACTTGGTGTACTTGCCCAGCGGCGGCACTACCAAGTTAGATCTATCTGGCGTGACGGGGAAATTCCAAATCCATTGGTTCAACCCAAGGAGCGGAGGGCCACTTTCCAAAGGTTCCGTTACTACTGTCAACGGCGGTGCCAACGTGAACGTCGGTAACCCGCCCCGTGATACGGAACAAGATTGGCTGGTCGTTCTACGGCGCCCGTAAAAAACGACGCTACCGTCTACGAATACAACTGGATTGCTTTGATGATATCGTCCAGTTCGTTCGGGACGGCAATAGCGCGGTTTGCGTGACTGGCCTTGGTCACACCTCGGCTACCCAGCGTCTTGTTAAACACTTCCTGGTCAGTTGTATGATAGGCGACTGTTGCAGTTGGATCTTTCAGTTCGTGCCCAGTCAAAATGCAGACAACTCGATCGCTCGGAGCAATCACACCCTCGCGGCGCAATAGTTTTGCTCCCGCAACACTGGCAGCTGAAGCCGGTTCGCAGCCAAAACCACCTGCACCAACCTTAGCCTTCGCGTCCAAGATTTCTTGGTCGCTAACCTGCCGAACCACACCGTCCATCACATCCAGTGCACGCAAGCACTTCTTTAGGTTGACTGGTCGGTTGATTTCGATCGCACTGGCAATCGTATCCGCCTTTAAATTATCGCGGTCCATAACATCGTAGTGATCGCGAATTGGGTCCATCTCAACATGTCCGCCATTCCAGCGAACACCACGGCGTTCAAACAGTTCGTACAGCGTATCGGCTCCCGCAGCATTGATCACAGCCAACCTTGGGATACGATTGATCAAACCGAGTTGCTTGAGCTCCATGAACGCTTTGCCAAACGCACTGCTGTTGCCCAGATTTCCACCAGGCACAACGATCCAGTCGGGCACCTCCCAACGCAGCGCCTCAAGCACGCGAAACATGATCGTCTTTTGGCCTTCCAGCCGAAACGGATTGACACTGTTAACCAAGTAGATCCCAAGCTCTTTGGCGACTTGTTTGACTCGTATCATCGCGTCATCAAAATCACCTGCAATCTGAACCGTCAACGCACCGTAGTCCAGCGCCTGCGAAAGCTTGCCATAGGAAATTTTTCCGCTGCCGATAAAGATCACAGCCTTCATCAAACTCGTGGCGCTACAGTACATTGCAAGCGACGCGCTCGTATTACCTGTGCTCGCACAAGCCGCTCGTTTCGCGTCCATCATGCTCGCGTGAGTCACCGCCGCGCACATACCGTTGTCTTTGAAGCTGCCCGACGGATTCATACCCTCGTACTGCAGATGCAATCGCCCCGAATCCATCCCGACATACTTACCAACTTTGTCAGTTTGTTGCAGCAGAGTTTGGCCTTCGCCTACGGTGACGACCTTGTCTTGTGGAACGAATGGCAGCAATTCGTGAAACCGCCAAACGCCACTAAACCGAATCGGGTTGGTCCGCTCGCTCCAGGCAGCTTCAAAATCACTCAGCTTTTTCGGCACCGCAGCACGGTCCCAGTCATAGTCAATATCCAGCAAACTGCCGCATTTATCACACGCGGTCCGAATGCTGTCAGATTCGTACGTTGCACCACAAACGGCGCTAATACACCGCTGAAAAGCAAGATTGGTTCGAGAAGCGTTGTGGTTTTGAGCGGTTTGCAACATGACGAATCACAAAGAATTTAGGATACTCTCTACACAGATATGATCGGCACTCATGGCTCATGGCGCTAAATTCTCGCTTGCCGTGGCCGCGGAATTCTGTGGAAGATACCGATCGACCGATCAACTCTACCAAGTCCGAACATCCAACACAGACTACTTATTCTAACGGGCGATGTTCCGCCTTCAGATAATAATGCCAACAGCCAAAGACACACCAACCGCCGATCCCTCGCCCGAAAATGGGACTTCGATCGATTTAAAGCCACGTTTCGTCGTGTATATCATCCTGGCCCTTGCGGGAGCCGGCGTCGATCTGTGGACCAAAGCCGCAGTCTTTAGCTGGCGAGATATACCCGGCCAGAAAGACATTTGGTGGGTCGTTGATGGATACTTTGGCATCGAAACGGCAGTCAACATTGGTGCCGTCTTTGGGCTCGGCGCGGGACAAGGCACATTGTTCGCCACGCTATCGGTCGTCGCATTCATCGGGATCATCGTTTGGCTATTCCGATATCGCGCCGCCGAATCGCTTTGGTTAACCGTCACACTTGGCCTAGTAACGGGCGGCATCTTTGGCAATCTGTACGACCGACTCGGATTGTGGTGGCAACCTGGCTACCCAGTGGAATGGAAAAGCGGCGTTCGTGACTGGATATTGTGGCAGGCAAACGCGCAATGGAAATGGCCAAACTTCAACATCGCCGATTCGCTACTGGTAGTTGGCGCGTTCATGTTGTTGTACTACTCCTTCTTTCTAGACCCCAAGTTGGCCTCAGACACAGCCGACCAATCGAACTCACAACCAAACGATCAAAACAATGAGTAGTGGCCCCGACACTTGGCAAACCGAATACGAAGGCCGGTTGTCCGCACTGATTGAAGTCGCCCGCGCGGCCGGTCAACACACCCTCAAGTACTTTCGCAATTCCGACCTAGTCATCGATGCAAAAAAAGATGATTCACCCGTCACAATTGCCGATCGCGAAGCCGAGCAACTGACGCGTGAACTATTAGCCCAGCGATTCCCAAACGACACGCTTCAAGGCGAAGAATTCGAGGAACAAACCGGCAGCAGTTCCTATCGCTGGATTGTCGACCCCATCGACGGCACCAAATCTTTCGTTTGTGGTGTGCCACTCTATTCGACTCTGCTGGCATTAGAACGCGATAGTAATCCTGTTGCTGGTGCAATCTTTATCCCAGCGCTCGATGAAATCATTGTCGGCGCAAACGACTTGGGCAGCTGGCATCGCATCGGCAATGAACCTTGGACGCCGGCCAGAGTTTCATCAAAAAAGAATTTGGATGAAGCCGTATTTGTCACCAGTGAAGTAGCCTCTTTTGGTGAACGAAACGCGCAAGACATCTATGCATCAATCGAAAAAGAAACCTGGCTATCACGATCTTGGGGCGATGGCTACGGGTACTTGATGGTTGCCACAGGCCGCGCCGACATCATGATCGACCCAATCTGCAATGCCTGGGACGTCGCCGCAATCCTACCGATTCTGTTCGAGGCAGGCGGCCGTTTCACTGACTGGAAAGGCACCGCGACTGTCCGAGGCGGTGACGGCGTCGGCACCAACGGTCACCTTCATGACGCAGTGCTCGCCAAGCTCTAACACCACCAACAGCATTGTCGCTGGGACGATAAGGGTTCAACGGCAGTCAACCAAGATCTGGCCAACAGCAAACCAAACGAGGCCAAATCCCACGCCAAGAAACGTGTGCAACAGTTCAACAGACATCGATCGGGCCTCGAAAAACAGAGAGGAACGGGGCGTCACATGGCCCAGTTCCTTGGCCCGACCTGGCAAGCCGATCAATCAAAAAAGATCGGAAACAGAATCGTTTAAGCGATACGTCTAATCCAGACGCACACATAGCCCATCGGCATCCTCCGCCTACAAACTCTCAAGAAAAACTATCACCCCGTACAACCGGGACCAGCATCAAAATTTCGCCAACAAGTCAATTCAGCCAAAAGCCCAGAACCCCCGATCCCAGCGACAATAATCGTGTCCAAAAGGGACCCAAGATCCTTCTAGTCAACGCAAGGCACCGCAGTTATACTCCCACCCATCAAGCCGAAGTGGCGGAATTGGCAGACGCGCTGGATTCAAAATCCAGTTGGAGCAATCCAGTGAGGGTTCGAGTCCCTCCTTCGGTAC
>CAYNNP010000210.1:0-11898 GCA_964398215.1 uncultured Pirellulaceae bacterium
ACCTGTGGTGCGCTGCGCGACCACAGGCTGTGTTGTTAAACAGCTTCGCTGTTGGCGCCCTGCGGCTCAATTTTGTTAAGGTCGCATGAACGCTGACCGCTACTAGCGCCGGTTCCTACACGAAAAGCACGAAAAGACACGGAAATCCAGTCCTCGGTGTGATCGGTTGGCTAGCATGTCGCTTGTTGTGTCCGTGGTGTTAAAACAGGAGATGAGCAAATGACTAATTCATACTTCAGAAAGACGGTTGAGTTAGCGATTCTCGTTTTACCCATCGTCGTCGTCTTTGGCGTGGCAGTCGGTCGTGCTGAGGACTCCGCGCCGCATGGACTCGCATCGCCGACAAGTTTCGAGGAAGCGAAACCGGGACCATTTAATCTTTTGAAAACGCCAATCGGAACGTGGACTCCTGTTGCCGGCAAATCGGTCGTTGATGACAAGCACGCCAGTACCGGAGATCAGTGCCTTCAACTGACTGGCGGCGAAGGGGCGAGTGTTACTCTGAAGTTGGCGCGGGAAGTGGACGCAACGCGCGTGTTGACCTTCCAAGCCGAGCGCTGGACGCGGCGCGATCCGTTTTCATTCCGAATCGACAAACAGACTGATGATGGTTGGCAGGAGATCTACAACGGTGACGAGAAAGTACGAGTCGGTCGAGGCTTTCTGTCGCGGGCCGTTGTGCCGCTTGGCGATGACATACAGCAGTTGCGTTTTTCGGTGACGAGTCCCCCGAACACAGGAGTCCTGATTGATGATGTGCGGATCTCGCTCGCATCAGAAATTGAACTGCCTCTTGAAGGCCATGTCGTGTTCCGGCAGCGTGATATTCCCGAAGGCTTTCCTCGTGAAGGTCATGCGAAAAATGTGACGAAGTTTGGTTATCGCATTCCATCGTTGCTCGTCACAAAGCAGGGCAGCATTCTAGCGTTCAGTGAACGGCGACTTGGCCTACACGATCATGCTCAGAACGACATCGTGCTGAAGCGAAGTACCGATGACGGCGAAACGTGGAGTGACGAGATCGTTGCGCACGAAGACGGGATGAACTCGATCAATGATCCACTGACGGTACAGCTTGAAAACGGTCGCATCCTGCTGATGTTCGCCCGGTTTCCGTACGGTCGGCATTCACGTGATGCTGGCTGGATAAAAATGGCCGACCTTGGTTACGACGACCCGGTGACTAACGTCCTGACGTTCGTTTGCCACAGCGACGACGACGGACGAACTTGGTCCAAACCGGTTGACATCAGCCGACAGGTGAAACATCCGAAGCTGCTGAATGCCAATACGCCCGGCGCGATGATTCAACTGACAAAGGGCCCGCACAAAGGCCGAGTCGTGACAGGATTGTGGGGAGCATTGCCCATCGTGAAGGACGACAAACGCTCGCGCGGATGGCAGATCGTTGCGGCGTACAGCGATGACAATGGCCAGTCGTGGGAACGCACCGAACCGCTTGTCGATGCAAGTGGCCAGGGCTTTCCCAACGAATGTCAGGTCGCCGAGGCATCCAACGGCGACATCATTCTGATTAGTCGCAATCAGGGCGGTGAACGCTTTCGCAAGAAGGCGATCAGCCACGATGGGGGCGAGACATGGAGCGAGATCGAGATTGACCAGACGCTGCCATCTGTCGCGTGCATGGGTTCTTTGATCAAAGGACCGACTAAGGAAGACGGCACATGGGATTTGTGGGCTTCGTTTCCATCAAACGCAGGGCGCAAAGACGGCCAGATCGCCGTCTCGAAAAACAACGGCCAGTCATGGCATATTGTGAAGGTCATTCCCGGTCCGTTTGCCTACTCCGCACTACAGGTGTCAGCAGATCAGAAGAGCCTGCTGTGCCTTTATGAGAGTGACGGTTATCGAACGGAGACGCTGTTGACGATTCCGTTGGAGCAAATTTCGCAGCCGCGCGCAACCATGCCGGACAAGAAGAAAGAGTCGAGAGAATAACCGCATAAAGACTTAGCGGCCTTGTTGTCCAACCAACCGTTGGTGGAGGATCGGCGAATCTGCATTGGTGCAAAAACGGGGATGCCTGAGGTTGGCCACGAAAAGCAAAAAAAGACACGAAAAAATTCTGTCGTCATCGTCGGTGTGATCGGTTTGTCATTATGAATCGCGCACAGAGTGTGCATCAATACTAGTTCACCGATAACGATTAGTCGTCGAGCACGGACCGAAGCAGATCGCCAACGCGAATTTGCTCAGCCCAGTATTCCATGTAATCTCGATCCAGTTCTTCACCCGATACGAGGTGAATACCGCGAGCATCGGTGAGCTGACGATTCGTGGGGCTCATCTTATGCCAGCGTAACTTGTGCAACAGCACATCTTCGGGTGTCGCGATCCACGCTGATTGATCGAACAAGTTGATTCGCTTTCGACGTCGAAATCGTTCAAATTCGTATTCGTCGCCAGCAACGCGAAAGAAGTCCACTTTCAACGCGGAACGATTGTCTAGTGCATTGAATTGGTGCGGCGGATTCAATCCGGACTGAACACTTATCTCCTGAATGAAAAAGTCATCTTCGAACGCAGCGACGATGTCGGAAACTTGTTCGGCCCCGTATTCGATCACGAAGTCAATATCGTGGGTCGACCGAGGCACGCCCCAGTAGTTGCCTGCCATCGAGCCCACGAGCATGTAGTCAATTCCAGAACCTTCCAATCGGCGAAGACAGTCGACCAGCAGTTCTTGCTCAGTCACGACATGCTCTTGGCGGCGGATTCAATCTGATACCCACATCGAATTCGTTGACGCAACTTTTCTTCAACGAACTCTTCCCCAGCGTCAGGGAACTGACTTCGGATCGCTTCCCGAGCGATCCCACGCGATGCTTCGTACAAACCGAGCCCTATGCGCAAACGCTGCTCGCCTGTCATTCGACGATAAGCTTCTACCTGAAGCTGATCGATATCTTGGATATTGGAGGCGTTTGCCATTATCGTCCGTTTTGAGGTTAGCTTGACTCGAACGTCGTCGTGCTCGCTTACTGAAAAGTCCAATTCTACCCAACAAGTCGACTCCGCAAAACGGCGAGCCCGAGCCTGAGGTTGGCCACGAAAAGCACAAAAAGACAGGAAAACTCAGGTTCTCAGTGTGATTGGTTTGTCATCAAGTATTTTTTGACGTGAAGTTTGGCGGAGCCAAAGTTGATCAGCAGCCCCGTTTCGATTCGTGATGACTTAAGGTAGCCAAGCAGTTGAGCAACGTGTTCATCCAAGACGGCTTTGCAAGCTTTCAGCTCGATGATAAGTCGTCCTTCAACAAGCAAGTCCGCGAAATACTCACCGAGTATAGTCCCGTCTTCATCGTAAACCTTCAGTGGGTGCTGCTGTTCCACATGAAGCCCCGTCTTTCCAAGCCGATGAGCTAGCGCATTTTCATAGACTTTTTCAAGGTGACCGTTGCGATGGTACTTATGAATCCCAAAGCTCGTTTCTCGAACAACATCACATAGCTGATTGATATTTCGCCACTGCATTTTTGTGCCCTCTTGTGTTTTTTGTGGCAACTGACTTTCGAACAACCATTGAACCAAGAAGCAGCAGCGCATGCCATTCAGATGCCTTGTTCAAGTGGTGCGCCAGGCGGAAGCGGAGGATCGGCGAATCTGCATTGGTGCAAAAACGGGGAAGCCTGAGGTTGGCCACGAAAAGCACAAAAAGACGCGAAAAAATTCAGGTTTGCAGTATGATCCATCCAGCTCGTTTATTTTTTCTTACTGCGTGTCTTGGCTGTCGTTTTCTTTTTGGTTGCTTTGCGCTGGACCGCCTTCTTCTTTGTTGCCTTTTTCTTCTTTGGTGAAGGTGCGACCTTCTTTTTGCTTGCGGGTTCTTTTTTGGTCGTTTTCTTGGCTGTCTTCTTCTTTACCGCTTTCTTCTTTGTGGTTTTGCGTGTGATTTCGGGAGGCTTTTCGGTGGTATTTGCCTCGTCGATTAGGTCGATACCGAAGATGTCTTCCAGTTCGCTGGCGGTACCGAGCTGTGCGGCGCCGGGAAGAATGATGCTTGCGTCTGTAGCTTCCACCAATGCGCTGCCAATCAGGTCGTTGGGATCAACGCCGCGTAGCTTGAACAGCAGTTCTGGCGAGTCATCGAGTCGACTGCCAACTCCGTACAGGACGGCTGCCAAATGTTTGCACAGATCCGCCCAGTCGGGGCAGTCGCAGCGGAGATTGATTTCGCTGCTGCGCGGAAACAGGTCGTTGTCCGGATCGGTCAGCTTTTCGAGTACAGGTTCAGGCAACTTGCCACGCAGCAGATCGATCGTGCTGGTGACCGACGAGGCACACTGATCGCATAGTTGCTGCCACGCGTTCGGTGACATTTTGTCGATCTTGATCGTGATGCGGTACAGATCGCTTCCCGCGACCATCGCTGTGATCTTTCCTGTGGAAATTTCCAGATGCACGATCGAACCGTTGCGAGCATACGTACGGCCGCGCGGCAGGCGGTTGGAAAAGTCACTGAAGTCTTCCAGCAAACAAGGTTCCACTGTAGGCCCCCACCCTGCAGGGTGAATCACTTTTTCAATCCGAGTCGTTCGTAGATTGGGCATTCTTGCCCGATTCAAAACGTATTTAAATTCAGTCGGGCAGGAATGCCCAACCTACTTTGGAAAAGTGTCGCTGAAAGTTATGTCTGGGCAGGGCGATGGAGGCATCGTGCGAACTACTCAGCACTTACCGAACAATCGAAAGTACTTTGTCCGTTGCGTTCGAATTGAGCGTCGCTAAGACGTTGGTAGTAGGCTGAGAGAAAAGCCGGAAAGCTAGGGGCCAGCCAGTCTCCCGGAGTGTCGCGGCAATCGTACAAGAACACCTGCCCGACTGTCCCTTTTTCCGATGGGTCGAAGTCGAGAATGAGCAACCGATTCATTGTCCCGTCCCACGCGAAAGGGTACCAAAGATCACGCCACCCCTGACCAGGCTGAATCCGTTTGTCGCTGGATGGCGAGTCCTGGTGCCCGAACTCTTCATGATTTTCTTGCCAGTGCTTCAGAGAATCGGCAATTGGCAGCAGTCGGAACTCGCCGAACAATGGTGTCTTGAACGCCCCGTAGTCCTGACCATCAAAGTCAGAGATTAAGAGTGAGCTAAGCGATTCAGGGAATCGTCCTAGCTCTTCTCTTGCCTTCAGCCCGAGTTCGCTGCAGGGCCTCAAGCCGAAATCGGCATGATCAATGCCGCCTTCGCGTTCAAGGTCTGCCACAAAGCTCTTAAGAGTGTCACTCACTTCAAAGCCTCCACCAAGTTCGGGCTTTAGCGTTTACGAAGCTCCATGATGTACTTCATCAGGTCGTCGAATTCTTTGCGGCTCTTCAACTGCCGTGCCAAGTTGGCTGGCATCAAAGATACTTTGGATTCGACAACACTCTCGATATCACCTTGCTTGATCTTGATCGGCTTCGGTTCAGCTACGTTCCGCAACACAATTTCTTTGTCGTTCTCCGAGATCCGGACACCGATCCGAACGTTACCATCAACATCCAAGACTTTGACTTGCGCAAACTCTTTGTCGATTAAATCGGAAGGACGCAAGATGGAGTCGACCAATTGAGCCGGCGTGATCTTTTTCTTTAGCTTTGCCAAATCGGGGCCCAAGGCTGCAGCGCCCTTGGGTGGATCATGACAAGCAAAGCAAGCGGCTGCCGATTTGTAAAAGACCTTCTTGCCACGGGCTGCGTTGCCGCGAGCCTCTGCGACCTTGGCAAGCTCTGCCGGTGCCGTTGCCATCAGCTCTGCTTCAAGTTTATCGTTAGAGAATTCTTTGGCAGTCGCTGCGGCGGCACCTTCCAGCGGATGCTCGGCCAACAAGTCTTCTGGCTTCCAAAACGTGTCTCGTTTACTCGTTTCCTTTCGCACTCTGGCCACCGCCGAAGCTTTCACGCTCGGAGCTTTATTGCCCCAGGTATTTCGCACGAACGTCAACACGGCCGCCAACTCGTCGTCTTTCAACAAAGAGCGAAACGCAGTCATTGGTGGCACGCCGCGCGACGGATCGTACGTCTTTCCCTTGACCGTCATCTTTCCCCACACACCGTGCAGCGTCATCTTGATCAGACGATCTTCGCTACCAGTTACCCACGGGCTATCAACCAGCGGAGGATAAACATTGGGGCTTCCCTTGCCATGCGTTTGGTGGCAAGTCGCGCAGTGCGATTCACGTTGATAGATCTGTGCCCCAAGCTTGTATGCTTTCTTATCCGCACCGCGCAAGTGCTTGGGAGTATCGAACTTTACGAACTCGCGTTCGGCAGCCGCCGCAAATTGGCTGGCCCCTTTGGTATCAACGTTGTTCCAAAAGTGGCTGACTGTCTTTGCTGCTACGACGGCATGTTTGACATCGGAGCTAAGCAAAGTATCCAGCAACGCGTCATTTCGTAATCCGCGTTGTTGGTATATCCACAACGCTTCTAGTAGGTGATGCGCCTCGGTTTCGTCGTTGGGGTCAAAACCCTTCATCCAAGTCTCAGTCGCAGCGATCACTGCATCAGGATCCCGCGATGTCAGTTCGACTCGAGTACGATGCCGAACGCCATTGACCGGGTGCTTCAGGTTTTCCAGCAGCGCCGCGATGCTTTGGCCGTGAATCTTAACTGGCTTTTGCAGCGGACGTCCTTTGACCGTCAACCGAAAAATCCGTCCGTGTTTATGGTCACGGTTTGGATCGCGAATGTTGTGCTGCATGTGGCCGATGATGGCGTTGTGCCAATCGGCAACGTACAACGCACCGTCTTCGCCGATCACAGCATCGGTGGGGCGAAAGTTTCTGTCCTTACTATCAAGAAGCTTGACGCCGGGTGTTCCCCAAACCTCGCCAAACTTGCGTTTCACTCCGTCGCCTTCACGGTCAAGCTTGTACTGTTTTACTCCCAAGAACCCAATCGTATTGCAGATCAAAAAGTCTTGCTGGATCTCTTCTGGGAAATGCTCTGACGACATGATCGCGTCGGCAGCAACAGGACGGAATTCCTTGGTCAGCAACATGTGCATTTTGAAACCCTTGCCTTCGGGTCGCACCTGGTACGATCGTCCACCGGTACCGTCATTGGCGTAGCAGTAACCCCAGTAGTCAAAACACGTTCCGTGAGGGTTGGGCGAGTTCGCAGCGTGAGGAGTGATCGCAAAACTCAGCGGGTCAAAGCGATACATTCCCGAAGCGCCAACATTCAGGTTTTGCTTCCACGGCGTCTCGTGGTTATGAACCAAAAAGATCCCGCTTTGCCAGTAGATCCCACCGTCGGGGCCCATCACCAAGTTGTTCGCCGCGTGGTGAGTGTCCGCCGTGCCAAGCCCCTGTAGCAACGGAAAACGCACATCAGCTTTGTCATCGCCATCGGTATCTTTCAAGAACAGCAAGTCCGGACCGGATGTGACGATCACGCCACCATTCCAAAACTCAAATCCAAGCGGGTTGTGGACTTCAGCAAAAATCTTTCGCTGATCGGCTTTCCCATCGTTGTCCGTGTCCTCAAAGATCATCAGCGTGTCGTTCATCTCCTTGCCAGGTTCCCATTTGGGATAGGTATTCCAACTGGCAGCCCAGATGCGCCCCTTGGCGTCGACCTGCATTTGAACAGGGTTGGCAAGATCCGGGAATTGAGCCTCCGATGCGAACAGGTTCAGCTCGTAACCGTCCGGCACTTGGATCTTGGCCAGCGATTCTTCGGGAGTCAGGTAATCGGTGCTTCCTTCTTTTGCTGCGCTGGAACTCTTGCTGCCACCGCCCACATTCGAGACTACTTTGACAGGCGGCGGTACGTTGTCATCGTTCACCTGATATTTCTTTCCTTGCGATGCAGCCCAAATCGCTTTGTCACGATTGGCGGTCATCACATCCAGCATCACCAATTCATGCTTCAAGACATCCGCGTTGCTTTGGCCAGCAACGAATGTCAACGTCGATCGTCCACCCCAAATGTCGTTTCCGTCGGTAGCGTGATATCGATTGTGCCAGTGCCAGTTTTTGTCTTCGACCGTTTTGTACAAGTCCGACATGCTGTTTGTGTCACCAGCCGGCTTGTTCAGCAAAGCTTGCGAAATGATTGCTGCAAGTTCTTTGTATCCATCCGCGTTCAAGTGGATCCCGTTGATGGTGTATCGCTTGGAGTCCGATTGGAACAGTTTCAAGGTCGGCGTGAAAAGGTCCACGAAAGTCACATTCGTTTCCGCAGCAGCCTTGCGAGTCGCTTCGGTGATCGCTGCTAGGTTCGCGTTTAGCTCCGTTCCATCGGGCAGATTCCGGTCGCCCAAGTTCTGATAGGCGATTGGACTAAAGAGCACGAACCGCAGGTCTTTGCCCTTTTGCTTTCGCAGTTCCGTGTAGCGCTGAACCAACTTTACCAATTCGCCACGATGAGCATCGGCCTTGGCGACACCCGCGAACGATTCGTTGTATCCGTAAAAGCTAAAGACGACACTCGGCGCGACATGCTGCAAGTATTCGCCGTCGTTGGTAAATCCCTTGTTGCGCGGACGCTTGTTGACCAAGTCACCAGAGAAACTCATGTTGCGAAAGCTGACGTCCATGCCTTTCAAGTGGCTTTGCAGGACGGTTTCGACCCATGGGTCATGTTGCATTCGGTCGGCCAGCCCGTTTCCGTAGATCGCGACCACATCGTTCGCTTCAAAGGAAAAGGGGGCGTCGCCATACGCGGTTGCGCCAAACGGTGCAAAGCCAGCGATGCTGACGACAAACGCGAATACAAAACTAAAGAATGTCTGAATACTGCGATGCATGGGATGATGTGCGGAAAGTAGCTGGTGAACAAAGAACTTTTGAAGCAAATATGCCTAGCCAAGAGACTAACTAACCAGGACGTTCATTGCCAGGATTGAGACCATTACGCAGGGAAAAACGCCTGTTCCCAGCAGTCTTCAGCCGGTTTTGACATGCCTCTCGCAAGACCATTCGCAAGAGGCCTGCTGGTGGGATCACTTGCCTACCTCTGCTGGATATCATCCCGCGCGGGCGACGCGCCATCAGGCTTCCTTCCAAGCGGCCAGATCCTGGCGACATTCGTGACACACTCGGAACCGTCGTTGCTTAAAGCCCTCACGCGAATGAACCAACGAGTTGCCAAGATTTTCAAGCCGAAAAATGCACGCAAATCCCAAGCGTTTTTGTTTTTGCGAAAAAGTTTGCGATTTCAGAAATCCATTGCCAACGCCGGTCGTCTTACTGAAAACGGGAATCCTTTTTCTGACAGGTGGATCGATGCGCAGGAACATTCTTGCTGGTTACATGGTTATTGCAACATTAATGCTTGTGGGCTGCGGCAGGGAAAAAGCTGCCATGAAGGCCGCGTTAGCTGAGGCTGAAACCGCGAGCAGCACTGGCGCTGAACCAAACGCTAGGGTGATGTCGGACAGAGTCAGCATGGAAACACCGCGCATGCAGGTTCCGCCCGACGAGGGAGCGGGGCCAGGTGACGCCGGTGACAAGTTCGATAAAATCGACGAGAACCCGTTTTTGCGGGTCGCTGATTCTCCGCTCAGTACATTTTCGATTGACGTCGATACAGCTTCGTATTCAAAAGTACGCCAATACTTAAGCGAACATCACCGCTTGCCGCGACCGGATGCCGTCCGCATCGAAGAACTGCTGAACTATTTCTCGTACGCCTACAAGCCACCCACGGCGGAAGAGTCTTCGCCGTTTGCAACGCATGTCGCCGTCGCACAGTGCCCTTGGAATAATGAGCACCGATTGGCACGAGTAGCGTTGAAAGGTCGTGAGATGAAAAATGAAGTTCGCCCCACCAGCAACTTGGTTTTCTTGATTGATTCATCTGGTTCGATGAAACGCCAAAACAAACTACCGCTACTCAAACGTGGCTTGTCGCTGATGCTGCAAAAACTAGGAGCAGACGATCATGTCGCAATTGTTGCTTACGCCGGTTCAGCGGGATTGGTACTCGACAGCACACCAGCAACGGAGCGGCAAACAATCCTTGCTGCGCTCGATCGCCTAAAAGCTGGCGGCCCAACTAACGGAGGTGAAGGATTGCAGTTGGCGTACGGAGTCGCACGTGATCATTTTGTCGATGGCGGCACGAATCGAGTTTTGCTTTGTACCGATGGCGATTTCAATGTCGGAATGTCGGGCACTGACCAGATGATCAATTTTGTAGAAACGGAATCAAAGTCAGGTATCGATCTCACTGTTCTTGGGTTCGGGATGGGAAACCTGAATGATTCGATGCTGGAACAGATCAGCGGACGCGGCAACGGAAACTATGCGTTCATCGACACGATTAGCGAAGCGAAAAAAGTACTCATCGATCAGATGGCAGGGACTTTGGTGACGATTGCCAAGGACGTCAAGATTCAGATCGAGTTCAACCCAAGCAAGGTTGCTGCGTATCGATTGATTGGATACGAAAATCGTGTGTTAGCATCAGAAGACTTCAACAACGACAAGAAAGACGCCGGAGAAATCGGTGCCGGCCACAGTGTCACGGCGCTTTACGAGATCGTTCCGGTAGGGGCCGCCTTGGAGGCTGAACTACCACAAGTCGATGACTTGAAATATCAAGAAACGGCGCCGACATCCGAGGCAGCCAATAGCGGCGAGTTGTTCACGCTAAAATTACGATACAAATTCCCCGGCCAAGACCAAAGTCAATTGATGGAGTTTGTAGCACAAGACGCCGCACAGAGTTTTGATCAGACAGATCAAGATTTTCAGTTCGCCACAGCAGTCGCCGGCTTTGGGATGTTGCTACGCGAAAGTAAACATTGCGGCAACTGGAACTACGATACGGTGACAGAAATCGCTGAGAGCTCAATCGGGATCGACAAGCACGGCCTGCGTCGCGAGTTCATTCAGCTCGTTTCGACCGCCAACTCACTACAAAACTGAGTTCGCTCAATCAATTCTCTTAATTCTGGAATCGTAGCTTGGCCGCTCCCGGCCGAGATCTGTTCGGCCTCGGCCGAGCAGCTGAACTAATCAGTGGAAGTTTGGTGAAACACGGGAGGTGTCATCGATGGATCAGGTCAGCTGAAGAACGCGCAGACGGCCACTAAGTGGGGCTACCGGCATAACAGGGGTCAAAAGCGAACAAAGGCCAAGAAAACGCGTCTAAGTCATCGGAAAAGGTGGCGTCAAATAGCCGCTTTCACCGAAGTCAAAATTCGCGTAAACTCTGCAAACAAGGCGGCATAGCTCAGCTGGTTAGAGCAGCGGAATCATAATCCGCGTGTCGGGGGTTCGAGTCCCTCTGCCGCTACCTTTGGGTCAGACAGACCAAGACAATCAAAGCCAAACGCTGTAAAAACCGGGGTTTGGCGTTTTTGTTACGCATCGTTTCCTGCCATGTCTCGCGGTGACTGCTTCGGGTTTTGCTTCGGGTCCCCCGTTGGCTGGGGAGGAAGGTTCTGGCTAGCAGCCGGCGGCAATTGCGGCTTAACTTTCAGCGCGGCTTCGCGGTGTTCATCCGTGACTTGAAGATAGAACTTCCGCATCGTCTCAATGCTGTGCCCTGTCCACTCGCTGACGACGCGTAGCGGGTGATGCATCACAAGGTCAGTAGCTCTCGATGCACGTAGATTCTGAAACGCTTTGGGCCATGGTGTTAGGTGGGCACGTTTGATGATTCGGTGCAATTGTGTTCGCAGATTGCTTTCCGCATTGCGGTATCGATGAATCAGGTATTCGCCCACACCTTCCGACAGTTCCTGAGCATCTTCAATGAATGGCATCAAGTCCTTGAAGATCGGAACGCGGCGGCTACCTTGTCCAACATGGTGCGCCGTCTTGTCAGACCTCACCAGCATCTCGTGCTTATCCCAATCAATATCATCCCACTTCAATTCCAAAATCTCGCTTGGGCAACGCAGTGCGCCATACCGGGCAAGTGCAAAGATCAGTCGCCACTGT
>CAYNNP010000211.1:0-11891 GCA_964398215.1 uncultured Pirellulaceae bacterium
ATGGAGGCGTTTGCGCTGTTCCGGCACGTATCGCGTCCTTGGTCCGGCCTACAACAAACACCACATGTAAAAGCCCAACTCCAAAGCGCGTGAGCGAGGGACAATCAATCTTGGCTCGGTCCCTCGCTCACGCGTCGGGTTACCAAAAACCAATGCTTGCCGTTAAAACGCAACTCCAAAACTCACGCGTCGCCTTGGCAGCTATCGTGAAGATTTACCGCGTGGAGTCCATTCTGCGATCGATTCCACTTTGCCAACGCTAAGCTTGGCTTCGCATCGCATTTCTTCGTCTTCGGTTTGCAAGCGGACGTGAACGACAACGTTCTCGCCAGTCGGTTTACTTCCTTGCCATCGGATCGGTACATGAAATCCGCTGACCGGTGATGGTCGCATGAATCTCAATACGTCCCGTTCGGAGAATTCCCAACGTCCAATCCGAGACTCGTCAATTGGTAGGTTTGGATCGATCGCAACAACTGTCATTTTGGCGTCGACGTCAAAATTCCGAATGTCAATCATGCGTCCCTTTTGATCCACAACGTTCACAACCAGGAACATGCCGGTGACGTCTTTCGCATCATCAAACCGATGACCACCAGAGAGACCTGGATGTAGCTGCAGGCGGTCCGGGTAGACTATCGGCGTCTCAGTCATCTTCGCATTTGGAAGATCGATTTTGCCTGGCGGAACCGGGATGCCTTCGCCACGAACGGGTGGCGGTAAAACTTCTCCTGGCACAATCGGCGGAACCCGAATGTCGCTTGGTCCAGGCGGTTGCGGTTCGGTCGGAGCCGGCAGATTCCCCTCAAACCCAGACTCTGGAGTCGGGATGAACTCCGCGTCTTTTGGATCAACGGTTCGTGGATTTGTTCGAGGGTCCATAGGAGGATCCGTCAACGCTCCAGGGTTCTGGCTGGGAGTGGGAACAATTTGGATGGACGAGCCTTGATCGATTTGGGATGGGCCGATGTGGCTGTCATCGAATCCATGGTCCATCGGAATCGGATCCAACGGAATTCCTTCGCGAGGAATTGACTCGGTGTAGGCTTCCGGTTGAGACGGCAGGGTCTGCGTCTGAATCGCAGGTGCTGGAACAACGTTGCTTGGCGGCACGCTCATCTGGTCGCAGCAATCATTGGCCCTGTGGAGCTTTTGCCGCAGAACCTCGTTCTCGTAGTCCGCTTCGTAAAGCTGATCTTCCAGCACGCGAATTTCATTAGCCATTTTGGCATGAAACACGTCTCGTTGGGCTGGCGACCGACAGCCACTGACAAAGATCAGCGCAGTGAGCAACAAGCCCAACGTAGTTGGAGTCTGGAGTGTTCTGGTGGAATTCAAAAATCGATACACTTGGGAGGTAGATCGCTGTTTGGGAGGAAACAGAATCAACGTCCCAGTGGATTAGCAAGCTGCGGCGGTTGGCGTCAACGTCATCACAAAAATAAATGCTAGCAGGACCATATTTTCACAAATAACGCGAAACAGTCCGTCAGTGCGTTTGCGACAAGTTCGTGCTTTCGATTTGCTTTACCGTTGCCCTGGGCTCCGCGTTTTTCATGTCCCAAGTGTCAATCGTGACAATGCAATCACCAGAAACATCCTGGATCGCTACTCTCTGCAACTCAGCAAAATCACCAGGACTGAGTTTGGGTAGTTTTGCAGATTGGTCATCCCAGCCATTTCCAATCCGTGCGGGAATCAAAGAAACGTGCCTCGCGCCGCAACGATACGCGTGTTTGACGGATAGCCGTGCCCAACGAATCGCCTCGTCGCGATCGATCCCGGGAACACCGACGATCAAGAATACTCGTAGGCTGACGTCGTTTGTCTTTAGCCAGCTGGCGTAGGCTGAGAACGAATCACGATCCATTTGTTTGTTCAGTCGTTTTAGCCAGCGCGGCTGGACCGTTTCCAAGCCAACAGCCACCTCAAGTTGCCCAGAAATTCGATCGCGAAACTCTAATGTTCGGCGACGTCCAAACCTTGGGTGATTTTCAACGATGACCTTATCAAAGGGAGTGCAACGCTCTGCGATGGCTTCATAGTCATCAGGCGGTATGCTGGCGGGGTCAAAGAAATTTCCGCTGTTGTAGAGCTTGATCCATTTTGGTTTTTCGTTGCCGCCGGTGGGCGGGTGCTTTGCCAATGCAAAATCAATTTGTTTGACGATCGCGCCTGGCGGCGTGGAGGTTGTCAAAGTGTTTTGCCACAGGTCACACATTGTGCAACCAATCGGGCATGTGCTGGCGGTCAAGAAAACGGTAGTCACCTCAGCGACACTGCCGCGTCCATCGGGCTCTTGTTCTTGGACGATCGCGTAAGGCTGTGCGGGTGAAACGTCGTTGCGTTGCAGCAGCGTCATTGTCACGCAAGAATCTCGTGAAGCACATTCCCGTGCACATCGGTCAACCGGAAGTCACGGCCTGAGAATCGGTAGGTCAACCGTTTGTGATCCAAGCCCATTTGGTGCAAGATCGTGGCGTGCAGGTCATGCAATTCGACTTTCTTTTCGGTGACGGCCATCGCTAGGTCATCGGTTGCACCGTAAGTCATCCCGCCTTTGAATCCTCCGCCCGCCATCCAGATCGTGTATCCATCGATATGGTGATCACGGCCAACCCTGGTTGGATCTTTGACTTTTTGAACGGTGGGTGTGCGTCCCATCTCGCCGCCCCAAATCACCAACGTATCCTTCAGCATTCCGCGTTGCTTTAGGTCTGTCAGCAACGCGCCAATCGGTTGGTCACTTTCCTTGGTAAGTCGGGTGATATTGCGCACGATCGAACCGTGGTTATCCCAGGGCTGGCCAGCACCGTGATAGCACTGGATGTAGCGAACTCCTCGTTCGGCAAGCCGGCGTGCAATCAGTAGATTTCGTCCAGTGATTGTGTCACCGTACTCTTCGCGGGTCGCCGCTGTTTCTTGGTTCAGATCAAAAGCGTCCGTGCCGGCGCTCTGCATGCGGAAAGCAAGTTCCATGGTATGAATCCGACTCTCCAAACGTTCATCGCCTGGGCGCATGGTGGAATGTCGGCGATTCAGATATTGCGTCAACGCTACTTGAGCACGTTGGCTTCCAGGGCGCACATCCTGCCGAGTTAAATTCGGCACCAGTTCCTTGGAAGGACTTTGAGTGTCAATGTGCGTTCCTTGGTAAACACCTGGCAAAAACGCGCTCGTCCAGTTTCGCGACTGCGCCGTCGGCAGGCCGCGTGGGCACAAAGCTACGAATCCAGGCAGTTCATCGCTCTCGTTCCCAAGTCCATACAGCAACCATGATCCCAAACTGGGCCGCGGAAGCGTGGAGTGGCCGCAGTTGGTCAGAAGCAATCCTGGCGTATGATTGGCGATCTCGCCTTGCATGCTGTGGATGAAACACATGTCGTCAACATGCTTTGCAACATTCGGAAACAGCTCGCTTACTGGCAATCCGCTTTCACCATGTCGTTTGAATTTGAAAGGCGAACCAAAGATTTCTCCGACCCGATTGAGCTGAGTGCGTTGAAGTTTTTGCTTGGCGGAATCCGGCAACGGTTTCCCATTCAATCGGTTCAATTCCGGTTTGGGATAGAACGTGTCCATCTGTGACGGACCACCGTTGCAAAAGATATGAATGACGCGTTTGACCTTTGCCGGAAAGTGTGATTGCTTTACCAGTAAAGGTGATTCATCCGCATCTCGCGCCTGCACCGATTCACCAGCCATGCTGGCCAGCGCAAGCGTTCCCATGCTGGTTGATTGCAGCAACGTTCTGCGGTTCAAATGGTGCATGAAAATTTCCTATTGAAAACCATACGGAGCTCTGACCGGAGCTTGGGGCTAATCCACATACTGAAACTCATTGCTCATCATCAGAGACTGTGCGACCAGCGGCCAAGGCTGAGGCGGATAACGTTTGGACGGTTTGAGTCGACCCAACGACTTGTGGAATTTTTCGATTCGCACGAGTTCGTTCTGATGCGGATCGCGCTGCAAGATCTCTCGAAACAGGAACGTCGTTTTTTCAGATTCCGTTTTACAATCGGCGAACTGCTGGGATCCCGTGATCACCTTGGCTTGATCGATGATGAAAGGCGAATTCATTGTGAACAACGCTTGCGAAGCAACAATGCTCTCGTCACGCGCCGCTTTGCTGTGCATTGGCGTCGGGAAATCGAAGGCTCGTAGCGTTGGGTCCAAGTTGAACCGATTGATGTACCCGTAGATCGCGCGGCGACGTGTGTAATTTTCACCCCATAATTCTTGGGAACGTCCGCGTGGCGTCAGGTCCAACTCGCCAGAGACTTTTAACGCACGATCACGCAGCATCTCGATTGTAAGATGACGACGATTGGCGCGCCACAGCAAAGCATTCTCGGAATCAGTCGCCCTGCCATCATCACGGTGTCGACTGCGCTGCGCAAAAGCCTGTGAACTTACGATTTGCCGAACCAGACGCTTCGTTGACCAGCCGTGTTTGACAAAATCGATCGCTAACCAATCAAGTAATTCTGGATGTGAGGGCTTGCTGCCTTGTAAGCCAAAATCGGACGGCGTCGACACCAAGTGCGACCCCATCAGAAAACCCCAAACGCGATTCACAAACACTCGGGCTGTCAGTGGGTTGTCGGCAGCCACAATGCGTTTTGCCAAATCAAGTCGCCCGCTCGCTTGCGGATCAAATTCGGGTTGCTCCGGATCTAAGATCTTTAAAAACCGCCGTGGCACACTATCGCCACGCGAGGTTGCATCACCGCGAACGAAAATGAATGATTGGGGGATAGTTTTTTTGTCCCGAACGACCATCGCATGTGCTGGCCCGCCTGGCTCGAACAACAAGAGATGAGCCAATTCTGTATCACGGATTTTTTTCGCTATCGGCCGATTGTTGTTCTTTGCTTTTTTGTTGCCGGCATCAGCGATCTTTTTGTTGATCACAGCTAGTTTCTGTTCGTAGGCCGCCACTTCTGCTTGGGAGGGCTGGTATCCATTAACAGTTGGTAGGCGCCGGGTGTCTGTCGGATTGATTCGATCCAAACCTGCGAACACGCCTCGCAGCGAATAGTAATCGGCTGTTGGAACCGGTTCGTACTTGTGATCGTGACACCGCGCACAAGCCACGGTCATTCCCATCAACCCGCGAGTCGTGACGTCAATCCAGTCATCCAAAGCTTCGCTTGAGTTGGTCTGTTGATACGGACCAACGCCGAAAAAACCGAGCGCTGCGATTTCTGGATCACCCGATTTAAATCCGATCAAATCTGCCGCAAACTGTTCGGTGACGAATTCATTGAACGGCTTGTCATGATTGAACGATTCGATCACGTAGTCGCGATACGTGAATGCGAATGGAAAATAGTACGGCGTTTTGGTATCCGCCCGATATGAACTGTCCGTATCCGCGTATCGAGCGACGTCCAACCACATTCGTCCAATGTGCTGGCCAAAAGCCGGCGTTGCTAATAGTTGTGCGATTTTCTGTTCAATGGCAGCCTCACGTGACTGCTTGCAAGCCTCTGCGAAATCACGTACTTCATTAAAACTTGGTGGCAAACCTGTGATTGAAAAATGCAATCGCTTGACCAAGCTCTCCGCCGTTGCTGGCGAGGACGGCGCGAGTCCATTATTTTGCAACTGATCAAAGACGAAGCGATCAATTGCGCTGCTGTTCCAACGTGGGTTTTCAGCCTTCGGTGGTGCGACGGGCTTGGCCGTTTGAAACGCCCAGTGATCAGAAGCTTGATCGAACAAGTAGACCTGATCACCCAAGCGAGAGAATTCAGTGGCGCCCATGTCATCGGCAGGTCCGGGGGCTCCTCTCTCAATCCAAGTTTTCAGCAGTCCAATTTCTTTGTCACTGAGCTTTCCGTCTGGTGGCATCTGCAAGTCATCGTTGCTGTACCGAACGGCGACCATCAAGAGTGACGTTTCTGGTTGACCAGGAATGACCGCCTTTTCAGTGTCGCCTCCTTCCAGCCAACCGGATGGACGGTCAAGCAACAATCCGCCTTCGCGCAACTGTTCTTTTTCGCTGTGGCATTCGTAACAATGCTCAACGAGAATCGGTCGGATTTTACTTTCAAAGAATGCCGATCCAGCGCCGTCGTTGGCGTTTGAGATCACGGCGGCACAGAGGATGCAGAGCGAGAAAAGCGTAAAGCGGCTGGCAGGCATGGAAAGGTTTGGGGTAGGCGGGATACTCCATTATATCGTCCACCGCTCCTGACCGCTTCAGTTTCTATCGCAGATAACGATCTGCCCCTCCAATTCCGGCAAACCGAGGACATCACTCGGTTTTTTGCAGCGGAAGTAGCAGAATTTTCGCTCAGAACTGGCCGCACCGCTCTCCAGATGGGAGAGCGGTTTGCCAAAGCCAAATCTATTCCAGATGCGTGACCTTTGCAGACACAGACACCGTGTTCAAGCTGGGTCCCGATGCAGTGATCGTCAACGGCCCGAGAGACGATGGAGCGATCTGAACACTTGCTCGACCCTTTTCGTCTGCTTGCGTCACGCTGTAAACCTCTTTGTCTTTCCAAACACAAACGGTGCAGTTGGGTGCGCCCGTTGTAATCTCAAGCTTGCTCTTTCCAACTGGAATGGCACCTGCAACTTTGATCTCCGGAGTTTTGGGGGCGGCCGCTCGCATGTCCAGTGTTGGATCGCCCAAGAGATTCAGTTCGCAAATGCACAGGTGATATCCTGGCGACTTGCGAGCATCTTTGGACATATCAGCTTTCGCCATCATCATTGCATGTCCGGTCGTCACGTCTTCACCCAAACCATGGCACCAGTACCGGGTCATCGTTTGCGTCGTTCCGTCAAGCTTTCCATCTTTGATCATCAATCGCATGTCCGAGCGTTTGTGAAAATGCGGCTTGCCAGTGCGGACGGGAGCAACGACAGCGACCGACCCACCTTTGGGCTGACGAATGATGGATTCGACAATCGACGGATCTTTGGCGGAGTCGTACTCACCTGTATTGCAAGACACAGTCGTGATCAGAGGATAGGCGCCGTCATTGGAAAGTTTTGCAGCGTGCTTGGCTGAAAACATAGAGTCCTCTAAGACCCAAGACGGCAGATGTCCATGGCCATGGATGTGCAGTTTTCCGGTCGTTTTATCGTTCACAAGCTTGACCAAATTATTGGCACTTAGCTCATAGCTACCTGGCTCATCATCGTCGTCCCAAGGAGTCTTTTGAGAAAAGAACCTATCGACTTCGGCATTCTTCCACGATTCGGAAACGAACCCATCCCAGCTATTAAGCACTTTTGGGTATGCCGGGCGGTCCGTACAGGTGTAGACCATCCGCTGCGCAAATTCAGTTTTCGGGTAACGAGATTCGTAGGCGATTACTTTTTCGGTAAAGGCTGCGACGTCTTCGACGGTCCGTACAGGAATACGTCCTAGCCCAACGCTACCATCGGGATAGCTAATCGCATCGCGGTCATCCTCCCACTCGCCGTAAATGCCGTCGTCGTCTGCATCCCAGTTTGTTTCGCTAAGGTAGACGATGTCTGTTGGAATCCCTTTGCGTTCTTGAGCGTGCACAGTCGTGTGCCCACCAGGAACCAAGCCCTTGCCGCCCGGCAGGCAATCGCCACCGAGTACGACCCATCGGGCGCCATGATTATCAATATGGTCACGAACACAAAGGCGAATCTTTTCCTGGATGATATCCGCTTCGTATTCCTCAGCGATCTGGCCAACGGTAATGATCTTAGTCGCGCGGCCCGATTGCGTTTTCCAATCGGCGTACGGCTGCCACGATTTTGCGATGCTGTCTGCGGTAATCAGCAGGATCGGGTAGGTATCCGTTTCGACTCGAGCTGGAATCACAACCACCTCATGCACGGGCTCTGGCTGCTCTTCTTTAGCCGCCTTCATTTCTTTGGACGCTTTCTTCGCGGGTGGCGTTTGGTTGGCGGCTAATTTTTCCAGCGCCGAACGTCTTTGGGCAAACTCTGCGTCCGAGATTTTGCCATCTCCATCCTTGTCGACAGCAGCCGCAAACGCGTCAAGTTGCGATTCTGACAACGCTGACACCCGTTCAGCGGCATACTGTTTGAACTCTTTGATGGTACGGTCGTCTGCAGTACTGGTGCCCACAATTAGCACAACAAAGTTCAAGGCAAGCAGTAGTTTCGTCTTCATAATTATCCTTGTCATTCGATTGTTCGCATTGGAACGTAATTGCCGGTCAAGCGCGATATGCGAACTACTTTAGTCACACCACACAAAACGTGCTGGGAACCTACCGTTGTAATTTAACCACAATCAAGTGCAAGCGTCGGGGGTGTACAGCCTGCTGGACGACTTGAAATACTTCATAGCAACATGTCGCTGTGGTTAGGTGGAACGGACAAAACGTGTGATTGACATTCACCAGGACTTCCATCACAATCCGCAGCTGAAAAGGTCCTATCGAACGTTTTGCGAGAGAATTTAAAGGCTAACTGATGGCGCAAGACCTGGGCGAACTAAAACGGAGAGGTTGGGGCGAAACGCTTCGAAGAGATCGCTGGTGGATTACTCCGCTGGTCGTTTTTTCGGTTCTGCTTTCGTTCATTGTCTATGCTACTTGGGCGGCCTTTCAAGGCAACCACTTCTATCACCACAACTATTTGTCGCCGTTCTATTCACCTGTGTTGTGGGGTGATTCGCATCATAGTTGGTTTGGGGCAAAGCCAGGATGGTGGCCAGGGTTCATTCCGTTTTCACCCGCGCTATTGATCTTGCCATTCCCAGCTGGCTTTCGGATGACGTGTTACTACTATCGCGGGGCATATTACAAAGCGTTCTGGTCCGACCCGCCAGCGTGTGCTGTCGGCGAACCTCGCAACTCATATTTGGGTGAACGTTCGCTGCCGTTGGTGCTGCAAAACATCCATCGCTATTTCCTTTACTTCGCATTGCTGTTTCTAGTTTTCCTGGCACACGATGCCTACTTGGGATTCTGGTTCGACGATGATGGCGATGGCAGCTTCAGTAATTTTGGAATGGGTGTTGGCACCATCGTACTGTGCGTGAATGTGTGCTTGCTGGGTGGATATACTTTGGGGTGCCATTCGCTGCGACACCTGATTGGCGGTGCTTGGAACAAGCTGTCGGGATCACCCATTCGCAGCAAGTGCTACGGTTGCGTTAGCCGCTTGAATGGTGGTCACATGCGTTGGGCTTGGTTTAGTTTGATTTGGGTAGCGTTTTCGGATGTCTATATCCGACTCTGTTCAATGGGCATCTGGCATGACTTCAGGATCTTTTGATGGCCGACTTTGAAACAATCGAACACGATGTGCTGGTGATCGGCGCTGGAGGCGCAGGGCTTCGCGCGGCAATCGAAGCAGCTGGCCAAGACATTTCGGTTGGCTTGGTTTGCAAGTCGCTGCTTGGAAAAGCACACACGGTGATGGCCGAAGGTGGCATGGCTGCCGCAATGGCCAACGTTGATGATCGTGATTGTTGGCAAACTCACTTTGCCGACACGATGCGAGGTGGCTATTACCTAAATAACTGGCGGATGGCGCAGATCCACGCTCAACAAGCACCCGATCGTGTGCGAGAGCTAGAAGCTTGGGGAGCGGTTTTCGATCGCACCAAGACTGGCAAGATCATGCAGCGGAACTTTGGTGGCCACGCGCACCCAAGACTCGCTCACGTCGGTGACCGTACCGGCCTGGAAATGATTCGCACACTGCAGGATCACGGAATCCATCAAGGCATTGATGTGCACATGGAATGCACCATCACGCGATTGTTCAAAGACGGTGATCGAGTCACCGGGGCGCTCGCGTACACACGTGAACTGGGTAAATTCATCCTGTTCAAAGCCAAGGCCATTGTGATGGCAACCGGCGGAATCGGCCGTGCTTTCAAGATCACCAGTAATTCTTGGGAATACACCGGTGATGGCCAAACGGTTGCCTACGACGCTGGCGCTGACTTGATCGATATGGAATTCGTCCAGTTCCATCCAACCGGTATGGTTTGGCCGCCAAGCGTCCGAGGCATCTTGGTCACTGAAGGCGTTCGCGGTGAAGGCGGCATTCTAAAGAACAGTGACGGCGAACGGTTCATGTTCGGGGACATCCCGGATAACTACAAGAGTTCGACGGCTGATACTCCGGAAGAGGGTTGGCGATACGTTACAAAAACAGACAAGGATGCCAGGCGACCACCAGAGTTGTTGACGCGAGACCATGTCGCTCGTTGCATTAGGCGCGAGGTCCGTGAGGGTCGCGGGTCGCCGCACGGTGGTGCTTTCTTGGACATTGCTTGGATCAAAGAAAAGATCCCCGGCTCGGAAGCACATATTCGCAAGAAACTGCCCAGTATGTATCACCAGTTCAAAGAATTGGCAGGCATCGATATCACCAAAGAACCAATGGAAGTCGGCCCGACGACTCACTATGTAATGGGTGGCATCCGTGTCGACGGTAACACACAGATGACGACGGTCCCCGGTTTGTTTGCAGCTGGGGAATGTGCCGCCGGGTTACACGGAGCCAATCGATTGGGCGGAAATTCGCTTTCGGATCTGATTGTTTTTGGAAAACTGGCTGGCGAACACGCAGCAGCTTTTGCTAAAGAAAATGGAGCGGGTTCGGTTTCCGATCAAGACGTTCAGCAAGCTTATGCTGATGCCCTTGAGCCACTGGATTCCAGTTCTGCCAACGATGCTGGTGGTGCTTATCAAGTCCAGTATGACTTACAGGACCTGATGCAAGACAAGGTCGGGATCGTTCGAACAGAAGATGAGATGCAGGAAGCTATCAGCGAGATCGACAAGCTTAAAGAGCGAGCGAAAACGGTTAGCGCACCAGGCAACCGGCAGTACAACCCAGGTTGGCACACAGCGTTGGACTTGCGAAATCTACTGACAGTCTCGGAGGCAGTTGCACGTTGTGCGGCTAACCGGAAAGAGAGTCGTGGAGCCCATACGCGTGACGACTACCCAGAGAAAGACGACAGCTACAGTTCGTTCAATCACGTGGTACGAAAAGGCCCCGAGGGCGAAATGCAGGTGATTCGGGAGAACATTCCTGAAATGCCCGCTGAACTGACGCAAATCATCGAGGACAATAAGTAATGGCGACCGTGACTTTCAAAATCTGGCGCGGCGACAAGGACTCGGGTGAGTTCAAGGACTACGAAACCGATGTCACCGAAGGCATGGTCGTTCTTGATGCAGTCCACCAGATCCAAGCCGAAAGTGCAAATGATCTTGCCTGTCGCTGGAACTGCAAGGCCGGAAAATGCGGATCTTGTTCTGCGGAAGTCAACGGAAATCCGCGGTTGATGTGCATGACCCGGCTAAGTGACTTGGATCTCGAAGAATCGATTTCGATCGAACCGATGCAGGCATTTCCACTGATCAAGGATCTGGTAACAGACGTTTCGCACAACTACCGTGCCAAAAAGAAGATCAAGCCGTTTCAGCCGCGCGAACCCGATAACGAAGACGGTTCGTGGAATATGTTGCAAGAAGACGTCGAACGCGTCCAAGAGTTTCGCAAGTGCATCGAGTGCTTTCTGTGCCAAGACGTCTGCCACGTTCTGCGCGATCACCACAAGCACGATGAATTCATCGGCCCCAGATATTTCGTGTACTCAGCGGCGCTCGAAATGCATCCGCTTGATGAAGCGGACCGCCTAGAGGATTTGAAAGAAACCCAAGGCGTCGGCTACTGCAACATCACAAAGTGCTGCACAAAAGTTTGCCCAGAACACATCACCATTACCGACAACGCAATCATTCCACTGAAAGAACGCGTAGTCGATGAATACTACGACCCGGTCAAGAAAGTATTCAAGAAGCTATTCGGAATCGGCAAGCCAAAGAAGTAGAGCTCCACAAACTTGCGTGAACAACAAACATTCAGCAGCAAGTTTCGTTTTTATTGGCAGC
>CAYNNP010000212.1:0-11793 GCA_964398215.1 uncultured Pirellulaceae bacterium
CTAGACGACACAAAGTCGGGCTACATCTCTGGGACAGAGATGGCAACTTTAAGTGCCCAACCGAAACGACAACCAATCACTGAGATTCGGAACGTACAGGAACATCGGGCAATAGTAGAGTATACTTAGGTTCTCGCCCAAACGCCCATTATGTTCAATGGATCCTACCGTCCGTTTCTGTAAAAGCGTGTTTATCGTGTCGAACGTCCGGCCAATTTTCATCGCGACCTTTCTGATGCTCAGCTCTTGCGCATCGTTTGTGACTAGCCACGGCCAACAGTGGAAGACGGATAGCTTTGTCACGCACAGCTTCCGTGTGTCCGGCACCGACGACCGCAACAACCCGCTGCGTCGTGCGCTGAAAGCTCCGTTCAGTGGTGCGCAACTGTTTGTTCGCATGCATCTAACTTACGAAGCAGAATCGATCGATGCGCCGCCGGAGGGTGATGGTGAATTCCTTGTCCTGTGGTTGGACACAAACGAAGGTGGACCGGGCAGCACTCATGCTGGCCATGTGCCCAACGTTGGCATTCATGTCCAGAAAACGTCCAACCGTTTCATGGTGCGATACCGTTCCAGAGGCGAAAAATTTGGCCCAGTATTGCAAGGCGATCGCGAGTTTCAAATCGTTGCCCGATTATCGAAGTCGAACCCAGGAGCTTCCAAACCGTTTGATCAGCTAAGTCTGTGGGTTGATCCCTCGCCGAAAGCAGAGCTTGCACCTCTCGCAACGGTGACCGATCAGCAAGCGATTGCTGCGGTTAGCTGGATCGGAATTTCCACTGGGCGAAAGACCGAAATGACCGATGTGATTCATGTGCGCGATATCGCAACGGCCGGTTCCTGGGCAGAGATCATGCAACTGCCGAGCGCTAAAAATGAACCCGAGCCGCCACCCGAAAAAACTGTCGACTTTCAACATGATGTTTATCCCATCCTGAAACGACAGTGCTTCACCTGCCACAGCGAGTCGGATAACGATAGCGGCGTGCGTCTGGATATCTTTGACGAAGTCTTGAACCAGACGGCTCCCAGGAATGCGGAACAGAGCCAGCTGCATCAGCTGATTGCTCAAGGAAAAATGCCGCCTGACGAGCAGTTGAGCAAGCGAGAACTTGCCACCATCGGCACATGGATCAACGAGGGGCTGGACTGGGACGAAGACTTGCTTCCAACGCCGGTCCCCAAAACCGACCACTGGGCTTTTCAGCCTATCAAACGTCCGGCGGTGCCAAAGATCAAAAACGTCGATTGGATACGCACTCCGGTGGACAGCTTCATCGGCGCTGAACATGAACGACTTGGTTTGGTTCCCAATCCTCCGGCCGATCCACACACGCTGAATCGCCGAATGTCACTGGACATTCTTGGTCTACCGCCAAGCAAATCAGCGGCTGAATCGAATTCTAAGTTACTGACGGTCGACGATTTGTTAAGCGACCCGGCGTATGGTCAGCGTTGGGGGCGACACTGGTTGGACGTGGCGCGGTGGGCCGAAAGCAACGGACATCAACACAATCGAATTCGTCCGCACGCATGGCGCTATCGAGACTGGGTGATTCGCGCGTTCAACGACGGGATGCCGTACGATAAGTTTCTTCGTGATCAGATCGCTGGCGACGAACTCCAACCGTTCAATGCGGATCAGTCCATCGCGACAGGTTTTCTGGCAGCAGCACGGTACAGCGGCAATGAACTCGACAAACGCATTCAGCTCAACGACATTCTTCGTGACGCCACCAACACCACAGCGTCCGCATTTCTTGGCCTGACGCTCGAGTGCGCGGAATGCCATACACACAAATTCGATCCACTTTCGATTCGCGACTACTATCGATTCCAAGCGTTCTTTGGGGCGGGCAAGCCTGGGAGTTTTGCATTCAACGCCAGCGAGTCGGATGCAGAATTGGTCCGCGAAAGATGGCAAATTTTTGACGAGACCCGCGACCGAATTGTTAGCTCAAAGCGGCGGCAGGGTCATCCCGAACCGATCTACGTCATTCCAAAGACTGTGCTTGCTGGAATGAAGCCAAAGCAGAAAACACGTTTCAATGAATTGGATTCAAAAATCGCCAAGTTGGATCAAGCGTGGTGTTTTGTTGATCCAAGAACGAGTGGTGATTCTCTGCTGAGCACACCGCACGAGATGCGATGGCCGTTGCCGCGCGATACTGGTCATCTGCCCAAACCTACGACCTCGATTTTGATTCGCGGAGACATCAATTCACCAGGACCCGAGGTCGATGCGGCTTGGCCGATCGTGTTCGGGCCACGCACTGATGAATCGCCAGCCACAAGAACCCAGCTGGCAGCTTGGCTAGCAGACCCCGACCATCCGCTGACGGCTCGAGTCTGGGTGAATCGAATTTGGCAATGGCATTTTGGACGTGGACTTGTTGAAACCAGCAGCGACTTTGGAACGCAGGGCACACGTCCCTCCCATCCGAAACTGCTGGACTTTCTGGCCAGTGAATTGATCGATCACAACTGGAGCACCGATCACATTCATCGTCTGATCCTGAATTCTTCGACCTACCGGCAAGGACACGAACATTCGGCCAGCAATGCCCAGATCGATCCCGACAATACTTACCAGTGGCGTTGGTTACCAAGACGACTGGAAGCAGAGTCGATTCGCGATTGCCTTTTGGCGGTGAGCGGAAAGTTGGATCGTACACCGGGAGGTCCTAGCGACTCTGGCGTTTCGAATCGCCGCAGCGTTTTCCTTCAACAAAAACGCGATGCGTTGCCTGGACAACAGGTTTTGTTTGATGGGGCTGACGGGATCACGTCATGTTCTCGGCGGCGAACCTCAACAACAGCCTTGCAACCGTTGTGGCTGCTAAACAGCAGTTTCGCGCAGAAGACTGCTGATGGTTTCGCAAAGCGCAGCGGGAGTATCGATCAAGCCATCCGTATCGCATTGGGGCGTCCACCGACCGAAGACGAGTTAGCGATCTTGAACAAACACGCTCAGGTTCACGGACTGGCAAGCGCCTGTTTGGTAATCTTGAATTCCAGTGAGTTTCTGTATCTGCCATGAATCCACCAAAAGCAATTAACCGCCGCACGTTTTCTTTGGCCTCCGCCTTCGGAGCTAGCACGATGGCGATGCGGTCGTTACTGGCAGACGAAGTCTCCAGCAGCGCGACAGGTATCCATCATCCGGCGACTGCGAAAAGTGTGATCTTGCTGTTCATGTCGGGCGGTCCCAGTCAGATCGATACCTTCGACCCCAAGGAACTGCTGGCAGAATTGGCCGGCAAGGATGTTCCCGATTCGATCGCCCGCAATGTTCCAAAAATCAAGCGATCAGGACTCAAGAACTTGATGGCGTCGCCGTGGACCTTTCAGCCTCGCGGCGAATCGGGAATGCAAATCTCCAGTTTGCTGCCCGCCACAGCAGAGCATGCTGACAAATTATGTTTGATCCGATCGATGACGCATCGCAATCCCGTGCACGGTCCCGGCGAATGCGTTGCGTTAACGGGCAGCGGTATCGGACAACGCCCGAGTTTGGGAGCTTGGTCGCTGTATGGCCTGGGAAGCGAATCCAGTCAGCTGCCGGCTTACGTCGCCATGAACTTGCATTCCGACGGCATGCAGTATCCACAGGCTGCGGGATGGGGCGCCGGTTTCTTGCCATCAAAATACCAAGGCACGGTCGTTGATCCAGCGGGCGGAATTCAAAACGCTCGCATGCCAAAATCCGTCTCGTTGAATCGGCGAAAGGACGAACTGAAAGCCATCGGTTCCATGAACCAAGCGTTCCAAAACACGATTCAAAACTCCGAGCTTGCTGCACGCGTTCGGTCTTATGAAAAAGCCTTTCAGATGCAAACCTCGGGACCCGAACTGTTTCAGATCGATTCAGAGACTCAGGAGACCCAGGATTTGTACGGGATGGATGTGGCTGCCAGCAGAAAGGTTGGCCGAGCATGCTTGTTGGCTCGGCGGATGGTTCAGCGCGGCGTTCGCTTCATACAGATTCGTGTCGGCGGCTGGGATGCTCACGGAAACATCAAAGCCAATCATCAGAAGATGGCGACGCGCACAGACGTTCCAATCGCGGGGCTGCTAGAGGACCTGAAACGGACGGGGTTGCTGGATGAAACTTTGGTCGTGTGGGGCGGCGAGTTCGGGCGAACGCCGACGATGGAAGGCCGCGGCAATGGGCGAGATCATTCACCGGCGGCGTATTCCGTCTGGCTGGCCGGCGGTGGCACTCGCGGTGGCCACATCATTGGAGCGACCGACGATATTGGATACACAGTCACGAAAGATCCTGTGAAACCTCTGGACCTTCACGCAACGATTCTGCACGCCATGGGAATCAACAGCGAGAAACTGATCTATGACCACCATGGTTTAAAAGAAACACCATTGGGCGTGACTGGCGGCCAAGTCGTAACATCTGCGTTCGGATAAATGAAGTTCGGGTTACCGGGACTTTTTATTCACGCTTAAAAAACAGCATCAGCAACGAGAGTGGCGCCGGCCTGTGATTTTCGGGCACTCCCAGCATTTCGCTGATGCGTGTAAGATCTAGGCTGTCAATTCCCTGCGCAGCTACACAAGGTCTCCGGATGCTGATCGATAGCCACCATCATCTGTGGAAGTACTCGGCGCAAGAGTACGGTTGGATTAACGATGAAATGTCTGTCTTGAAGAATGACTTCTTGGGCAAGGAGTTGAACGAGATTGCGAGGACGTCTGGCGTTGATGGATTTGTTTCGGTGCAGGCCCGACAAGTCATCGAAGAGACCGACGATTTGCTGGCGATTGCTGAACAAGAATCGTTGATCAAAGCTGTGGTTGGTTGGGTGCCACTTGTCGACGAAAATGTTGCCGAGGTTTTGGACCGGTACAGCAATAACGCAAAACTCAAGGGTGTGCGTCACGTCGTTCAGGACGAGCCTGATGATCGATTCATTATGAACGACGATTTCAATCGCGGAGTTGATTTGTTGGCGGCGCGAAAGTTGGTCTTTGATGTCTTGGTTTTCGCAAGGCAACTTCCGGCTTCGATCGAGTTCGTGGATCGACATAGCGATCTTCCGATGGTGCTGGACCATATTGCCAAGCCTACGATTGTTGCAGATAAGTTTGACGACGAGTGGGAATCGAACTTTCGCGAGATCGCCAAACGAGAAAATTTGACGTGCAAGTTTTCGGGCGTTGTCACAGAAGTTCGCGATAACGAATGGTCCATCGACACCATCCGGCGTTACTGGGATGTTGCGATCGACGCTTTTGGTCCCAATCGATTGATGTTCGGCAGCGACTGGCCTGTGTGCTTGCTGCGTTCAGGCCACAAGCAGTGGCTCGATACGGTCAAAGAGCTGGCAGCCGATTTTTCGCCGCACGAACAAGAAGATTTTTTCGCAGGCAACGCCATGCGAGCCTATGGTCTTTCGTGATTCTCCCTCAAGACTATACAACCCATTTTTTTAACGCGACTACCAGCGAACTACGATGCGTGCAATTCAAATCTCAGCAGTCAAGACACTCAAGCCGATTGAGATCGACGAACCCGGTGCGCCTGGTCCCGGCCAAGTGCTTGTGCGCAGCCGGCGGATGGGCGTGTGCGGAACCGACATCAGTTGCTATTTGGGCAAGTTCCCGTTCTTTGATTTTCCTCGTATCCCGGGCCATGAGCTTGGTGTTGAAGTAACCGCAGTTGGTGAAGGCGTGACGAACGTGTCGGTGGGCGACAAGTGCAGTGTCGAGCCTTATCTTCATTGCGGTGAGTGCTATCCGTGTCGGCGTGGTGCCATCAATTGTTGCCAGAATTTGAAAGTAATCGGTGTGATGATGGACGGCGGTTTGTGCGAATCGTTTTTGATTCGCGCCGAAAAACTGCACCCGTCAGCAAGCTTGAGCTACGATCAGTTGGCTTTGGTGGAAACGTTGGCCATTGGGTGTCACGCCAATGACCGGGGCAATCCGCAAGGCGGTGATCACGCGTTGATTATCGGCATGGGGCCAATCGGGCTTGCGACGCTTGAATTCGCGCGGCTGACCGATGCTACGATCAGTGTGATGGACATGAACGAAGCGCGTTTGGATTTTGTACGAGCAACCTACGGAATCGAAAACACGGTGCTGTTCAAAGGCGATGGCAGCGAAGTCGATCGGATGAAGGAGATCACAGGTGGTGACATGTATCAAGTCATCACGGATGCGACTGGCAACAAGCATTCGATGGCTGGAGCACTCCAGTACATTGCGCCGACTGGGTCGCTGGTGTATGTCGGGATTACGACCGAAGAGCTGTCGTTCCGTCATCCCATCATGCACAAACCAGAGGCATCGATTATCGCGTCACGAAACGCACTGCCACCAGACTTTACGCGGATCATTCAACTGATTGAGGATGGAACCATCAATACCGATCCATGGATTACCCATCGCACGGACTTCACGGCGGTGTTGGATGATTTTGAGTCCTTTACAAAGCCTGAAACGGGTGTGATCAAGGCAGTTATCGACATTGCGTAGTCACCTTTTTTCGCAGAACTCCCCTCCATCGATAGAAATTTAATGTCAAAGAAATGTGTAGCGCTCGGGTTGAAGCCGAGTTTTGGATTTGGTGACCGAACTGGATTGGCGACGCCAGGACACGTTGCGTCGATGAAGCGATGCGGTGACGGAATTGCCGCTATCTATCCGCAGCAGTCGATCCGCGAAATGACGCGTACTCAGCGGACACCGAACGGGGTCATGTCCGACGCAATGAACGCGGCGGAGGCTGCCGGATGGACCGATGAGATCGGCGCTGACGCAGACCATCTGAAAGTTCCCAATGATGTCGACATCACTGCTGCGGTCGGTTTTACATTCTTTACGATCGATCCGTCGGACGATGTCGACCAGAAAGCAGACGATTACGACGAAGCTGTTTTGCGAGACAAGTTTACTGGTTGTCGCGACCAGGCTGCTTGGTACGAGAGCTATTTGGGGCAAACCGTTAAGCTGACGACAGGAACTGTCATCACGCTTGATGAAGAAGCTTGCATGCGTGCGGCCGTCAAGTACGGCAAAGCGATCAAACGAGCTTTGGAGCTTGGTGACTATATCAAACAAGTCAACGAGTCGGCTGGCAACGACTACGAAATCGAGTTGTCGGTCGACGAAACCGATCAGCCCACAACGCTTGCCGAGCACTACATCATTGCCGACCAGTGTTTGAAAGGCGGGATGAAGTTGGTTTCGCTGGCGCCTCGGTTCATCGGTGATTTTGAAAAGGGAATCGACTTCATTGGCGATCTTGGTGCACTCGAAGCATCGCTGCACGATCATGCTGCCGTCGCGGAAACCTTGGGGCCCTACAAACTGAGCCTGCATTCGGGCAGCGATAAAGTGTCCATGTACGGCTTGTTGGCAAAAGCAACCAAGGGGCGTTTTCACGTCAAGACGGCCGGAACAAGTTACCTGGAGGCGCTGCGTGTCGTCGCCAAACACGATCCGGCGGCGTTCCGAGGGATCATCGATTTCTCACGTGATCGATACGAAACGGACAAAGCGACCTATCATGTTTCCGCTACGCTCGCCGACGCGCCGTTGACAAGCGATGCGGACGACGCGGTGCTGGAAAGTGAGTATCTGGAGCTTTGGAAAGACGTTCCGGTTGGCAAAGGATTTACCAAACCAGGGCGTCAGATTTTGCACTGCACATTCGGGTCGGTACTGACTGACGACAAATGGGGCAAAATCGTATTGGATTGCTTGAAGACACATCCAAACACCTACACCGAAGTATTGGATGATCACTTTGGCCGACATTTGGATGCGCTAAAGAGCGGCATGTAGACGAACATGCGAACTTGAGCGAGCCGATGTTGCGATGGCAATCCAGCATCGGCCGCTAATCCTTTGAATCGGGTTCGCTGGATTCGATTTGCTTGGAAGCGGATTTTTCGTCAGCGACCATTTGATTCGTCAACAGTTTTTCACGCTGGTGGGTGTGATACAGCTTCAGTCCGCCCCAGATCACAGCGAAAGCGATTCCGAATGCCAACGCTGCGTAAAACAGAGGCTGCAGATATTGATTCGAAACGTGTCCTGCGGCTTTGCCTCCCGCCTCAAGCGTACGACCAGCCAATCCAGGTTTTGACACCAAAACCGGATTGCCTTGGGCATCAAACACCAGTTCGTCGCCACCCAGGATGCGTTCGGACTGCGCCAAGATGACGGTCGTCGCAGCTACTGAAAACAGTACCTTGCCAGGATTCCGTTCTGCAAACCGGCCCATGAACGATACGGTTCGGTTCATTTCTTTGCCCAGTAATCCAACCACGCCTTTGCGTTGCTGCGCCGGAAGTTTACCGATTTCTTTTGCGTAGCGACCAACTGTGATCGCTTGATCGCCGCTCAGTCGGCCTGCAAGTTCGGCGCCTTCCTCCCCAAGTTCTCGAACCAGCGCGGCACCAATCCCCGGATGTTTTAGTTCGCTACGAAGCGCAGCCGAACCAAACTTGCTGGTTGTTTCTGCCAACTCGCGGCCTCCCGCACTGGCGATGGCGCGAATCGCAGTTTTGACCTGTGCTTCAGGAATATCATCCAAGGCTTTCAAGACAGGCATGATCGCAGGTGATTTGCCCAAAGCATCCAGCGCCTCGGGGCCATGCTTGCCCACCAACTTGGCCACTTGCTCGACCGCTTCTTCGCCACCTTGAGCCACTGCTGCCTTGGTTACCCGCTCGACCAATTCCTTGCCAGCCTGTTTCGCAAGATACTCAGCCGCCTCCTCTGCGCCTTCTTTGCCAAAGAAACGCAGCACCGCGCGGCCCAACGACGAACTGATCTGCGCTTGCGCCGCGGATTCAGTCAGTGTCGTGAACGTCATGGTTGTGACCAGAACAATCGCCAACCGCCAAATTAGATTTTGTTTCACTGTGTTTCTCCAGGGCTAACGATCTGTTGGTAAAAACGCACACGATAGGCCTTGGTCAGTCCGTCGCACAGAGTGGGCAATACGCGAACAAGTCCAAGGTTTGATTCGTTGCTGGGTACGCGGTCTGCGGGGGCACCACGAAGTATCGTCGCGCCGACTTGATTGATGTAGTTGTGCAGGTTCCCGCTCGCCTGTGCTTCGAATTTCTCAGTCATCCACCAGTCAATCAAAAGGCCGACGGCCAAACCGATCCCAAAGCCGACAACCGCGCCTGCAGGTCCTCCCAGGGCACCGCCACCTGCACCAGTTGCGGCTCCTGATGCTGTTGCACCGGTGCCGGCGGCAACCGTACCAGCGGTCACGGCGCCGAATCTAGCAAGCAATCCTGACAGCAACGACCGCGCGGCGAATACTCCAATTTCGCTGACAACGAACACAGCCGCTGCATTGATAACACTCGCGTTTGCTTTCTGTGTCGAATACCGCTGTAGCTCGACCGCAACAGCACGAAAAAAAGCTTCGTCATGCTCTAGGTTGATCGTCGGAATATCGGATTCTGATAGCGATGCACGAATATTGATCAGCATTCGTTTTTGATTGGCGTCAATCTCTTTGCGAAATGCGACCAACACTTCTGATACATCAGTGACCAATTTGTCTTCAGAAAACAGGTGATGTTCAAACTTCTGCTGTACGTACTTGTTGACACGTTGGTCGTCGCGCCACCACTGACCAGGCATCCGGCGAACGATCCCAAAACGCGTCGACAGGCTCGTTAGATCTTTGACAAACGGTTCGACGCCTTGGTGATACTGATTGATCAGACGTTCAATTCTTTTGATGCAGTTCACCGCGCTCTGTCGGTTCGCACGATCAGCCGCTTGAATTTGCGGTTCGACCGACGCGTCATAAAAAGCTGCCAACTGTAGTTGGGGACCTGCACTGGGAATGATTGCACCTCGAACCGGCGCGGCTTGGGGTGCTTGGTCCGCTGGTTTCGCGATCTCAGTGCGCGGAGCCAACAAGAACGTCAACAACGCAACCAAACAGCTACCAACACAAGCAGCCGCGAGCGGGCGACTGGGGTTTATCAGTCCATCATACTGTTTGTCAAACAGCGGGTGACTTGAATCAGGCCGGTCGTCGGTGGGCGTTTCGATGAGCATCCTCGCGGTGGGTAAATGCAGGCGTTCAGTTTGAACCTTTGTACCAAAATATATCGCTTTCACTGTCAGGCCGCAAAACGCATTCACTCAGGCGCGCCAACCAAAGCGTCGTAATCGTCACAACCCGCAACGGATCGATACTGAAGTTGGTCCAGAATGCCTGCGTTTCCAATAAATCGAATTTAGCAACCTACGTTTCAATGAATTACCAATCCAATTTCTTTGACAGATCTGAGCCATGTCCGCACCAATTCCTTGGAAACATATACGCAACGTGCTGGTGCTATTCGCGCCTTTATGGCTGGGTGCAACCATGCTTTTCGGAGCAGTGGGACTTTGCTATTCGTTGCTCAAAAAGGACCAATACATCGCTCGCTTGCCGCTTGTGATGCGGGATGAAGCTGCACGTTCGGTCGATCGACTTGGGCGATTCCCTAGCCAAACCGAATTGAAGGCTGCCCAGAAAACAATTCTGGAAATGACCAAGAATCCGGAAGTTGTCCGTGCAGCTCTGGAACAGATTGGTCCTCCTGATGGCCGCCATGACCCTGAGTATCCAACTGCGACACAGATCGATTCCATTTGTGAATCAAATGTCAATTTGGTTGCCCCCGAAGGTGCAGAGTTTGGCAGCAGCGAAGTGGTTTATCTGCAAGTGAAGGCAGCGGATCGAGATCGCGCCACAAGTTTTTGTTTGGCCGTTTTCGACAACTTGACGCAACACCTGCGAAATGTTCGTCGTGTTCAAGCAGATAGCATGATTAGCGAATTGCAGCACGGTCGCGACATGGCTAAACAAGCACTTGATGAGTCGGCAGTCAGATTAAGTGAGATTGAAGTCCAGTTTGGAACAGACCTTGGTGATCTGCGAAGTTTGAATGAGACACTTACGGGTGATAGTACTGGTCGACGAACACTCGAAACAACGCTCACGGAACTTCAGGCCGCCCAACTTGAGCTTCAGAAACTGGAGTCTCTGGTATCCTTGCTGGATGCAGGAACCAAAGATCCGCAACAGCTACTGATCTCTGGCGAAGACCTTTTGAGCAGTCAGCCATCACTGCAACGACTGAAGATCGGTCTGATGGACGCTCAGATTCGTTCGAGTGAATTGTCTGGCGTGTATACGTTCAACAATCCAAAGCGTCGCGCCGCGATTGCAGTTGAAACCGAAATTCGGGCTCGGATGCAAAAGGAAGCCGCTTCGATCGTCCAAGGCATGGCACCTCGGATCAAACTACAGAGCGAAAAAGTAAGCCAGCTTTCTGTTAAGTCGCAACAACTGGCCGAACGATTGGAAAAGATCGCTCTGGTTCGTGCTAACTACGGAAAAATCAACTCCGAATACAAACACCGAACCGACACGCTTGCACAAGCCGAAAGCCAACTAGCTGAAGCTCACGCCGCACGCTCCGCCGCCTTGTCAACGAACTTGATCGCAGAGCTTGGAAAACCTCAAGCCTCAGACAAGCCCTTGGGACCTGGTACTATCGTGTTGGCGGGTGGTTCAACATTCGCAGGAATGATCTTTGGCCTGGGTGCCGTTTTCCTAATCGCACCTGGCCCAACAGAAACTCATGGACGCCGCCGTTGGTCCGACTACTTGCAAGGCCGAGGCCGTCGCATGAGCGATCAAGGCGCACCTGAAACTCCTGCAGCGACCCCACCCGACGGTGCGCAGCCAGGGGCCGAGCGACGTCAACGATCCCAACCTCCCGTTGGCTAATCGAG
>CAYNNP010000213.1:0-3822 GCA_964398215.1 uncultured Pirellulaceae bacterium
ACGCCGAAAAAATCGAAAGGATTGCGGTCAAAGTTGTGGGTAAAGACAAGGGCTTCAGCCATGGGGACGTAAACACAACAAGCCCAGAAAGGCCGTACTTATTTGCCAACTTTGGCACCAGCCAATAAAGTGGCTCCTTTCCACACGATTTCTCTTAACGCTGTTGAGCACCTTGCATGGTCCTGTCCACACTGACGAATCGCACCGCACTGGTTTTCATTGCAATCACGTTGCTCGCGCACACTGCAACCAAAGCCGCTGAGGCCTCGAAGCCAAACATCGTCATTATCTTTGCTGATGATCTGGGCTATGGCGATGTCAGTTGCTACGGCGCTACCAAGATCCGAACACCGAATATTGATAGGCTCGCCAGCCAGGGCATGAAATTCATGGATGCGCATTCGGCGGCTTCGCTCTGTTCGCCGTCGCGATATGGTTTGTTGACCGGCCGGTCGCCTTGGCGGCTGCACAGAAAAGGTAACGGTTATCGTCTTCAGCCTGGCGAAATGACGTTCGCGGGATTTCTTGCAAACGCGGGGTACACTTCTGCGGCCATTGGAAAGTGGCATCTGGGTTACAGCAAAGATTGGAACAAGCTGCCGATTACTGGCCCGTTGGAAGTCGGATTCACTTATCACTTTGGCGTGCCATCGAATCACAACGATTCAACTCGAGCGTTCATCGAAGATCACGATCTGGTTGGCCGAAAAACGGATGAAGAATACGAGATCGTGAAAGGACGTGACTTTCCAAAAGGCTTGGCCGAGCCACGAGTTGAAGATCTGGTCGACAGTACGCTGACAAAGAAAGCAGTCGAATTCATTCGCCGCAGCGCTGACGAAAGCTTCTTTCTGTATTTCACTCCGTGCGCTCCTCACACGCACGTGACTCCTGCGGCAAAGTATCGTGGCACGAGTCAGGCCGGACTGTTTGGCGACCATGTACAAGAACTTGATTCACACGTTGGCGAGATTTTAAGCACGCTAGATGAACTGAACTTGACTGAAAACACACTTGTGATTTTCGCCAGTGACAATGGATCAACACCAAAGGATTTTAAAGGCACACAGGGCGTTCGGTTGAACCTTGATGACGATTCCGGCGACATCCGACGCAAGTTCAAAACGGCCAAGGCGGATGCCAAGAAGCTGGGACATGTCACCAATGGCCCATGGCGTGACGGCAAAGGCTATGCTTACGAAGGCGGACATCGAATTCCGCTGATTGCACGCTGGCCTGGTAAAATTGCAGCAGGGACTTCATCGAAGTGCCTAACCAGCTTGACCGATCTTTTTGCGACGGCCGCTGACATCGTTGATCGTGACTTGCCACCCGATGCTGCCGAAGATTCGTTCAGCCTGCTGCCGGTGTTGCTGGGCAAACAAGAGAGTGTTGAGGGGCGCGATTCGGTTTTCATTCTGGGCAACGGCAAAGACAGCGCGGTCGCGGTCTGCACCGGAAAATGGAAGTTGATCGTTCGCTACGGCGCTGACCAAGATCGTGGTCATGAACTTTACGATCTGTCGAAAGACCCAGCAGAACGAGCGAACCTTTCCAGCCAGCATCCTGAAATCGTGAAGCAATTAGCTGCAGCATTTCAAAAGGCGGAAGCGGCGGGCCGAACACGTCATTGACTGGCCTAAAACGGGCTCTCTTTGATCATCTCTCCATCCGCACGGTTACCCAGCCGCCTATAGAGTTCCAAGTCGATGGATTGAGAAATGAATACCGTCGCCCCGTCGGCCATGCAAAAAATCGCGCCGCCTGGATGTGGGCTACCAAATCCTCCCACATCTTGCGGTTGCCGCTGAAATTGTCTTTCGGCCCACTTGCGATAGTCGTCGATTCCAAACACTTCGTCACCAAGCTCAGTTGCCCCGGTGTTTCGCAAGGTTGCGCGTGTTCCTGACAACCAGTTCAAGTTATCCTTGTTGCCGATGATCTCGCCAAGCAAGATCGTGTAAGTCGAACCATCGCGAATGTCGCTGAATCGTGTTTTGCTGTTCAAGTACATGATGCCATTGTTGTCCGTGTCGATCGGCGCCTCGGTTTCATGATGGCAAGCTGCATAGTGTGATTCAGCAAAGTCCGGGCTATGTCCTGGATTGGAAGGACACGTGAGTGTCGGAATTCGGACTTCGCTCACATCCTTGTTGATTGGTGCATAAGCCCCTGCGTCGAAGTCATAGTGATCATGAACTGGTTGCTGTTCAAGAAACGGCATGATCTGAATCGTCCAGCTCGTGTGTTGCCCAACCTCCTCGCTCCGAATCGGTCCGTCTGGGTTGATTACTCCTGCAGGAAACTGGTTCGTGCTGAATTCGTGATGATGCACTGCTAGGCCCAATTGCATCATGTTATTAGTGCAACTGACACGGCGGGCTATCTCACGAGCACTTTGCACTGCCGGTAACAGCAGCCCCACTAAAATTCCAATGATCGCGATCACGACCAGCAGTTCCACCAATGTGAATCCGCGAGCCACGTTCGCACGTTTCGATTCATTGTGTCCAGTTTTTCTATTCATTCCTCTAACTCCCAGTATCAAGATTTGGTTTTTCGATCGTACCGATGTACCGACGTTGTGTTTGATTTGCGTTTGTATCGCCTGACGCTCCGCTGCCCAGCGTCGCGACGATTTCGATTTTCAGATGCGAGTTTTCACTTGATGGCGAAACCATGATTTGAACCTTCGACGAAGGAAATCGGGCAATGGCGCCGGATGTATCCCAGGTTTCGCCTTGGTAATCTGGTTGCGCCGAAACTTGCATTCGACAGCGGTTGATGCCCGCGTCCAGCAACAGTTGAGTTTGATAAAGCTGTTCTTGGTGACGCAGTTCTCTGCGGCTGGTCAACGAAGTTCTCACCATCGAAACCAAGACGCCCGTGACAATCACGATGCACGCCAGCACGCATACCAAAATCGCGCCAGAGCGCCTGACATGCGACCTTTTCATTCTGTGTGAATTGATCATAGCGACACATCCTCCATAGCCTGTGGGTTTCCATGCCGCTGCGAAAATCCAACCACAGCTTGAATGTCACGCACCACAAGGGATGGCGCCACCGTTTCCTTCAGCGGTGTGCGTCTTCGAAAGGTAAGGCAAGCTCGATCCGGATCTTTGATGACTTGCATCGATAAATTGAAGGCTTCGCCAAGCTGAAGTGGATAGTACTCGCGTTGCAAAATCTTATCGGCGGATCGATTGGTCCTGACCAAGCGGTTCGATTCGACTTGGTACACGACCTGCCCATCGGCAGATTCCAAACTCAAGGAGTCGTTTTGCAGTTTGATTGATTCGGCAACATGCACATCACTGCGAAACTGACGTTGCAAGCGATCAAAATGGCGAACAGTGGCAGCGCGATCACGACATTGCTTTGACCAATGGAACGATTGGTGAACGACACCAATCCCCAATGCCATTATCGATGAGCCGGCAATCAGTGCCAGCAACAATTCAACAAGCGTGAATCCATTACGGCTGAGCTTGGACCGATGAATCATTTTGTTTCTCCCTGTTCGTCACCAGGATCCGAAGCATCGATCCATCCAACCAATGTGACCGGCTGCCCTGGTGGAAAGCGTGTCCATTTCAGACTTAACTCAATGCGTTCACCATTCTGATCGGAGATCCGCTTGGCTTTCAGGTTTGCCCCCGGCAGCGCAGCCATCGTCGTTTCAGTAGGCGTCAAGTCTGCAATGGATTCGTCAAGCATTTGATCTGGAACCGCAAGTAATCTTTCGATTTGATTGGCCAGTTCATCCATCGCCAATTCGGATTGTGAAATCTGACGCCAGATTCCGGTCGTTTGGACAAC
>CAYNNP010000213.1:3922-11786 GCA_964398215.1 uncultured Pirellulaceae bacterium
CCAAGCGTCGAAATCGCAGATTCGATCGGTCGTCCTGCTTCACACGCGGTGGATAGCAACCTCAGTATTTCGGCTTGCTGCGAATCGGTTCCGCCTCTTTCGCTAAACAATCCATTCACACATTTGCGAATTGGGCGTGAATAATAGACCGCGATTAGAAAGGCAACCGAAAGCAAACCCCAAGGCCAATATTCAGTCAGCCACTGGACGCAGCCCAACACTGACTCAAGTGCTGGCGATTCGATCCCACAGTCTTCTTTGATTTGTCCTATAACGGGAAAAATATAGATCGCCATAAAACACATGACGGCGATCGCAATGATCAACGAAGCAATCGCTTGTGCCATCATATGCGTCGGTCGATCAAATTCGGGCTGGATCTCTTTTCCAAACCGCATTTGCGATAGTTGCTGATAGACTTGGTTGGTCGTGCCCGTTTGGTATGCAAAGCGAATCGCCAGCGTCGCATGTCGATTCACCAACCACGGGTTCTGCTCCAATGCACTTGGGACGTCCGTGCCACTGCTCAAACACTCGGCGAATCGGATCAGCCGTCGACGGTAAATACCAAAGTTTTCCATCGCAAGGTTGTGAACCAAGACTGCTGGGTCAAGTCGCTGGTCATGAGCCACCGCAAGAATTTTCAGCAATGCAATTCGTCGATGTTGCGATGATCGGTTTGTGCTTGAAAGTATCATGTCTATGACAATCCCGCCACAAGTGATATCAACGGTGCAAACAGCCCCAAGACGATCACACCGACCATCAAACCGATTCCTATCATCGACAACCCCAACAACAGCCCATTGATCAAGTTTCCGTGCCTGAATATTTCGTGGCGATAGATTTCAGAAAGTTCGCGAAGCAGACGAGCATTGGGTGCGATTTGGCTTTCGCCCATTCCAATCGCATGGATCACATTTGGTGGTAGAGAATTGAAGGCCAATGTCTGGTGACCAGATCCGCCACCTACCAATAACAACGCATTTGCAGCCAGTTTCTTGTCTTCGCAAATCCCTGCAACGACTGGAATTGATTCACGAACCGGTACGCCAGCGATCGTTAGGCTAGCCAAGTGACCCGTTAGCGTTGCGAGTTCTTTCGAGTGTTTTGTGGGCAAGGCGAATCCGAAAAAGCGTTGTGAAAGGTTCTTTGATCGCCAGCCGTAGATGGCCAGTGCGATGCCGAGCGTCACAGCGACCACAGTTGCAACGAAGCTTGCGGTGCCTTCGGTCACCCAAGCCGACAAATCGAGCAACGTTCTGGTGGCCAACGGAAGCTGCATGCCAAAGTCGGCGAACATTTCCGCAAAAATCGGCACAACGTAGACACACAGCCCAACCAAAATGACAAAGGCAAAAACCCAGAGCATGGCGGGATAAGCGAGTGCCATTCGCAAACTGGACCGTGAATGATTCTCGACTGCTAGGTCTTCAAGCGATGTAGCAAGCTGCTTGTCCGATACTCCCGCGCCAACCAACAGCGGAACAAATGCTGGAAAATCTGATTTGATCTGCGAGACATTGACGTTCGACTTCAATGTGGAGACCAGCGTATGGAAATCAGCCCGTTTTTGTTCGACCACCGAAAATTCGTCAAGGAACGCCGAGATCTTTGGCACGAGTGATTCACGGCCATTGATCGAATCTTGTAGCCTTTGATCCAGCACCGACACGTTTGTGGGATGACCTTCCAGCCGAATTGACATGACAGTCAATCCTTGTGATTGCAGTTCAGCAGTCGCGTCGGCAAGCGAGCTTGCGTCGACCGTTGCGGAAACCAGATGGCCAGATTGATCGGTTGCATCGTAGACATACTTTGGCATCTCAAAATCCTCCGACGCTGACGCAAATGTCTTGCAACAAACCCGACATCGGAACAAACAGACTGACGCTATAGACCAACGCCACCAAGCCACCAATCAACAACCCTAGAATGGTCGGGAAAACGTTTCGGCACTTCAGCCAATTCCGATCTGCAACATCTCGATACATCCGCGAAAACATGCGCAAGACTGCGGGTCTGCTATTCGCATCACTGTGCTGGTCAAGCACCCAATCAAAAACTGAGTGATGGACACTAGGCTTTGTGTTGTCGATGCTCGCCCCTGTCAACAATCCAATCGCATCATTTGCACTGGCGCCGTTTTCGACAAGCACGGCTGCTTGCTCGGCAAGACGAGATTGATTTTGCATTTGCGCGTATTGCTTTGCACCTGGTATCCAAGCCCAGTTCCCGCCCCGCAGCAAACGAACTCCGAAAAAGCAAGCCAAGATCAACAGGATTGGAACCAATGGCCCCCATACGGGCAGCGAATTCTGAATAGCTGTCAGGCATTGCATCCAAGGTGGCTGCTCGAGTGACGTGGCGGTGTAGAAAGCTTGCAGCTTTGGATACAAGTAAAAACAAAAGTGTACAAAGCCCAGGTACGCTACAACCAAAACGATTACTGGATGTAAAAACGCATGAGAGATTTGGGTGCCGATTTTCTTTTCAGCGTTAGCCGACTGAACAACTGAGTTAAAGACGACGGCCGGATTGTCCGTTCCAAGATAAGCGTTGAAGGCAGCTTGATGCTTTGGTGTTAACCCTAAATCCAAAGCCGCTTGTTCAACGCTACAGTGCTTTGGAATCCGTGTCGCTTCGGCAATCTGTTCACCCAATTCCTGCTGCAACTGATCACACGGGATTTCCAGATTGAGCGGCAACCCAATCTTGCTGATGGCAAGCAGTTGCTCGTTGAAGCGGATGAATCGGGTGGCTTGAAACTCTGGCATTGTCTTTGTCTCGGAGGTACATCAGAGGGATGCGCCTCGCGGACAAATTTATTTTGCAATCTGCTGAAAACTAAAAAGTACCGCTTTGATGCGGATTTTCCGGCATTTGCGGCAAGAATCGGGCGTGCTGCGATTTCCAAGCGTTGTTTTAGTAAGGGGCTAGAACTTTGGGTTCAGACGTAGCCGGAGTCGCGCGACTTCGGTTTCACCGACCTGAATTCTGGCGAATCCAGCTACAACAAAAACGAGACTAGCCAAAGCGCTAGACTTTCCGTTTTATGTGGTTTGCCGAAATCTTGACGACTTCCGTTTCGGTATCTGTCCATTACTTGCAGGCTTCTTTGGACGGTTCGCTGCCGCCGCAGAATTGTCTAGCTAGAATAGGGTGCGCGAGTTTTCCGAATCTGATTCGCTTCCGCCAACATGATTATCCGTGAAACGAGATTTTAAAATCACCGAAGTTTTCTTGAATGACATCGCAGGAGAAGTGCGAGGTTGGCTGACCATCGATTCATACCAAACCGTTGATCGAATCCAAGTCACTTGCTTTGATTTCCATACGATTGAAGATCATGTTGCCGTTGAACTTACGGACCCAGAATTGTCAGCCGCGCTGGAACTGGCCTGCGCTGTGATCAAAGCAGAATTCGACTTTGATGAAATGACAATGGTTTTTGAAGCTAGCGCGGCAAGCCGTTGTTCGATCGCGATTGACGCGCAGCAGATACTTGCAAAGTACTTGAGCGTGGCGATTCCACCTGCCAAAGCCCAATCGCAAACGAATATCGATGGCGCGCCAAAGAACAACCAACAGCGATTGGGATAGTGTTGCATGTCAAGTGACGCCTACTTAACACAGATCGCAAGCGAATGGCGGGAGCGCGGGCCGGAACTCGCTGGGTGGATCATGAATCACCTAGTCAACCGAACGGATGTTTGGGGTCGCTACTTGCCAAAGAAGAGTCGCAAGACAAAAGAGGAATCGAAGACCGGTTTTCATGGCAATGCGATCACTGCCCCTTTTCGTGATGAGCGAGGCAAGGTGTTCCTGGGCGCGAGTTCTTTGGAAAAGCATTTTAGGGCTGTCGATGGTGGCGTGCTGGGGATCCACAGTGTTGCTCGCGATGGTTCGTCACGTTGGTTTGCAATCGATATTGATCGGCACGATGAAGACGATTTGTCTGTGACGGCGGAAGGTAACTTTGCAGCGGCGATGGGCTGGTGCAATGAACTGCAGAAACTGGGCTTTGATCCTCTATTGATGGATTCAAACGGGGACGGCGGTTTTCACATTTGGGTCGTTCTGCAAGAACCAGTGCGATCCAAAAGTCTACGACCATTCGTAGAACGATTCGTTTCCGACTTTGCAAAGCGAGGGTTGGACCAGGAACCCGATTTGTTCCCGGGCACACAAGGATCGAATCATCTGGGCAGCTGGTTGCGGTTGCCAGGTCGGCACCACACGCGAGAACATTACACGCGTTTGTATAACGATCAGGCGTGGGATGACCGTCGTTGGCTGGAGGGGCACGATGCGATCGATCGCATCTTGGCCGCGCGCCCGGCGCCGATTGGGCTCGTAAAAGAGCTTGGAATGACGCAGTCCATCAAGACGGTTTGCTTGGACTTTGATGGCGTCATTCATTCCTATCGGTCAGGTTGGAAAGGCGAAGAAACGATCCCCGATCCGCCGCTGCATGGTGTTCGCGAAGCGATTGAGTGTTTACGCAAGAACTATCGTGTCGTGATTCATTCCGCGCGTGGGAATACGCAAAAAGGTCGCAACGCTATCGCACTCTGGCTCGCCAAACACAATATCGAAGTCGACGAAGTGTGCGAGCATAAACCGCCTGCATTCGTCTACGTCGACGATCGAGCCATCGCGTTTGAAGGGAATTGGACCGACACGATCACCGCGATTAACCAATTCCGCCGCTGATGCTCGCGCTCGCAAACCGAAAGGTTTTCACGACTCCACATTCCGGTGGCAGACACCCAAGCATTGAAACGTGGTAAAATCTTGTCAGCATCAAGCCGCAATTGCGCACCACTGAATTCAATATGCCAGACTCCATTCAACAATTCGCTACCAAACAATTTCAATGGGCCAGCCAGTTGCCCTGGTTGCTATTGCTGGTGGTTGGATTACCCATGGTTTTCGTGGCCTGGCGATACAAGATTTATCCAACGAAATGGTGGATCCTGCTGCTAACGCTTTCACTGATATCTTGCTTGATCACAGTGGTTGCTCCCGGATTCTTGCTGGTTGTGATTGTGATCGACAGCCTGATTGTATTGGTATCCATCAACGACTTTTTGATGCTACTGCTTGCATCGGGAAGAGGAATCACGGCTTCTCGGAAAATCGTAAAAACGTGTTCACTGGGAGTCCCTCTTGAAAGTCATGTAACGCTGGAGAACCGCAGTTCCATGGCCTTGAAGGGTCACTTTCGCGACGACTTGCCAGAGCATTTCCAAGCAAGCCCGATTGAGCATAAATTGGATTTGCCCAGGTCTGGTCGAGTCACAGCCGCGCGGACTTTGACACCAGGACGACGCGGTGCCTTTCATCTAAAGAAGATCTATCTGCGGTTCTACAGTCCTTTGAAACTCTGGATTCGCCATCGCGAATTCGAGGAAACGAATCAGCTGAATGTTTATCCAAACATGAAGCAACTATCGGACTACGCAATCTTGGCTCGCACCAATCGCCTGAGTCTAATTGGTGTTCGGCGCACGCGCCGGATCGGGCAAGATAGCGATTTCGAACGATTGCGCGACTTCAGTCGTGACGACAACTATCGGCACATGGATTGGCGAAGCACGGCGAGGCGACGTAAGCTAACCGTTCGGCAGTACCAAAGCGATCAGAGCCAACGAGTCATCTTTCTGTTGGATTGCGGCCGAATGATGACCAACGAGCGCGATGGCTATTCGCTGCTCGATCATGCACTCAATGCGATTCTGATGATGGCCTATGTGGCACTGGAGCAAGGTGACTCCGTTGGCATGCTGTGTTTTTCTGACACGATCCACGCCTACATTCCGCCGCGTGGTGGCAAGAGCCAAATGAATCGACTGATCCAAGCTGGTTTCGATCAGTTTCCCCGACTCGTCGAATCGCGCTACGATCAAGCGTTCTTGTATTTGAAATCGAATTGCAATCGTCGGTCTCTTGTTGTGTTGGCGACGAATGTAATTGACGAAGTCAACGCAGCCGCCGTAGCCGATTATTTACGGAACATCAACGGGCAGCATTTACCTCTCGGCGTTTTGCTGCGTGATCGGGAAATGTTTGCTGCAGCTGACTCTCCAGATGGCGACGAAATGCAAATGTACCGAGCCGCTGCCGCTGCCGATATATTGCTATGGCGAGACCAGGTGTTGAAGGATCTGGAGCATCGCGGCGTCATGATCGTTGACGCTTTTCCAGACAAAATCACCGCTCCACTGATCAATTCGTATCTGGATATCAAAGCCAAACACCTGCTTTAAACGCCCAAAATAGCGATGTTTCTGGTGTGATAGATTTCTTTTACATTCTTCTGACGTGTGTATAACGATCAGATTGGCGATAAGAGGTTTACTAGTAGCACACAGCTGGCGGTTTCAATCACAATTGTCGGCAGATCATCCAACGCCAAAGGAAACGGAGCAATGTTCAAGAATCTATCCACCAAGTGCTGTCACACGTTGATTGCATTCACTCTATTCGCGGGACTCTCTGCCGTCGATGCTTCAGCCACCGACGCGAAACAAGTCGCGCTGAATGTTGGCGTCTCGAATCCAATGATGCTAGCTGGCGACAAACAAACCAACTATGTGCGGATCGCCCTGACTGGTTTCAACTTGCCCAAAACCGAGCAACGACCACCCGTGAATGTTGCCATCGTGATTGACACGAGTGGATCGATGGGCGGAACAAAGATCAACCAGGCGCGGAAAGCTGCGATCGCTGCTGTGAACCGATTGCAAGATGACGACATCATTTCGGTCGTACTCTACTCGTCGTCGGTTCAAGTCCTTGTTCCGGCTACCAAAGCAACGGACCGGGCTCAAATCATCCACAAAATCAAATCCGTCAAGGCCGGTGGTAGCACCGCGTTGTTCGCAGGAGTCAGCAAGGGAGCAGCTGAGGTTCGCAAATTCCGAAACGACGAATACGTCAACCGCGTGATTCTGTTGTCGGACGGACTCGCCAATATTGGCCCCAAATCACCGCGTGAACTAGAACGCTTGGGTGGCACTCTTGTCAAAGAAGGCATTAGTGTTTCAACGATGGGACTGGGGCTTGGTTACAACGAAGACTTGATGTCAAAGCTAGCGGTGGCAGGAAGCGGAAACCATGTCTTTGTCGAAGCAGCTGAAGACCTGATCGCTGTCTTCAATCGCGAGTTCAACAATTTAATGAGTGTTGTCGCAAGTGATTTTGAAATCATCGCGAAAGTTCCCGAAGGCGTACGTCCTGTGCGAGTTGTTGGAACGAAAGCTGATTTCTCTGGTCGCGAAGTTTCCATTCCGTTGGCTCAACTGTACGCCAAGCAAGAACGTTACTTTATTGTTGAAGTTGAAGTCGACAAAAGCGAAACGGGAGAGTCGCGTTCGCTGGCCGATGTTTCAATCCAATACACCAATATGATTTCAGACACGAAGGACAAGCTTTCCAGTAACGTTTCTGTCAACTTCACAGACGACCCAAAGTTAGTGGAAAAGAACACGGACTTTGTGACCTATGCTTCTTGCTGTGTGCAATTGGCAAATGAAAGGAATTGTCGTGCAACGGAGCTACGCGACGCTGGCCAAATTGAAGAAGCAAGGCTGTTACTGCTGACGAATGACAAGGAATTAAAAGTTGCGGCTTTTAGGTGTGCATCCAACGGTTCCAGTAGCGTTGTTCCCGAACTAAAGCGCAATGCCGCCTTGAACTACGAGCAGGCTTCTGAAATCGGAGACGAAAAATTGTGGGCAGGCAACCGAAAAGCGATGCGTGCTGAACAAGCTGGCAATTCCGCCCAGCAGACTTACAGTACTAGCCCATCACGAGGCGGCCGTCGAGGCCGTTAGGAGTCTGTTGATTTACTGAGCCG
>CAYNNP010000214.1:0-11746 GCA_964398215.1 uncultured Pirellulaceae bacterium
GGCGATTTTTCCACGTAGGTCAACGCTTCACTCGCTTCATTGACAAATGACAGTTGACAATTGATCAATGACAATTTCTGGAACGCTTTCAGTTTCTCACCGACATGACGGTGGGGGAATAATTGTCATTTGTCATCGGTCAACTGTCATCTATCAATGAAGGGAGCGAATCCGCATTCCGCTTCGGGCTTTCAGTCAAGGTACCAACGTTTGTCGCTTTATCTTTCGTTAAAGAAGATAGTTAGGTTCTTGGTTTGTCGTGCCGCTGCCACGATATCGACTTTGCCATCGCCGTTCAGATCAGCGGCTTTGATGTCTTCCACGGCAACTTTCTCTGCCGAGATTTGATTTTCGTGCCACTTCGTGCCGTCGTCATCCAGCGGTGCAAAGAACTTGATGCCCGGCACTCCTGGTTCGTTCATCGCGCGCCAGCCGACAACGATTTGGTCCGAACCGACGCCCAAGAAATCGGCGACCGCAATCGCGTGACCGTCTTTTAACGTTTCGCTCAAAACTTTGTTCAGCTGCCAGCGATCCCCTTTCTTTTTAGGCTGGGTGTAGACCGCTGACTTTTGACCATGCATCGGTTCGATCGTGACAATAAATCTTTTGCCGTTGGGAAGTCTGCCATCGCGAATCTCCCCAGCAAAGTCTTCAGTCAACTGAGTCGCTGTCCATTTGTCGCCGTTGTTGTCAAAGTGCCAAACGCCTTCTTTGCCTGCCACAATTAGCTCTTCTTCGCTGTCTGTGTCCCAATTGACCGGATGAAAGTTGTGCGACAGATGCATGATCTCGCTAATAACAGAATGCTCCCATTCGTCGGCTGGATTCTCGGGACGTGTGTATTGCATCAGTCGCAATCCAGGCCCATCGCCATGGTCGCTGCCACGACCGCGAAGAGGTTTGACGACCAGACGAAATTCGTTCTCTTTTGATTTGACCCAGTGCATCCGATGTGTGCTGGGGTCGTTGTAAAGCTTGATTGGTTTCCACGGCTGAGTCCGATCTTGGGGCGCGTCCAGATAGAAAACCGCTCCGTCTTTTCGGCTCTCTTTGTAGTTCCACTGACCACCGACCGCGATTTCGCATTTTCCATCACCATCGATATCGCGAGCCGTCACGCAAACGTTGTCCCGCTTGGTCAGGTTGCTGGCGATCACGTGTTTGGTCCACTCAGGACTCTGATACCACTGAACCGTTTTCTTGTCGGCCAATACGATGTCGGTTTTTTTATCACCGTCAACGTCAACCAGTTGCAAACCGTATCCAATCTGAATTTTGTCGATTTCCACGGCCCGCCAACGGATACTGGGAGCTTCTTGCGACCAAGCGGGACCCATCAAGAGGGTGATGATGCAAACTGCAAAAGATGTTCTGCACATGAGGGTTCTGTAAAAAGCGAGTAGGCCGGATTTTCTGTTGGCAACAGGATAACGGATAGGCGTACGTCGCGGCGCGGTGTGTCAGTTACAATGTTGTCGCTGACCACTTCCCATCTGAAAATCCAGCCATGTTGCGTCTAATACTATCTGTGCTGCTCGCCGCGACCTTTGGCAGTTCGGTCGTCCACGCTCAGAACAAGCCGTTGGACAAAACACTCCAGCCGTTCTTTGGCAAATATTGCAACGATTGCCATGGCGACGGCGCTGACGAAGGCGGCTTGGAACTGGGCGTACTGTCACCGGATTTAGCAAACCCAGCCAATTTCGCAAGCTGGCAGCGAATCTTCGACCGCGTTCGCACCCGCGAAATGCCTCCACAAGACGCCGGGCGTGTGACCGATCCGCACCACCAAGCATTCCAAAAAATCCTGGGCAGCGCTTTACACCAAGCCCACCAAAAATCAAAAGGCACGGTCTATCGAAGACTGAATCGACGGGAATACGAAAATACCTTAAACGACTTGTTCGGCACAAACCTGGACCTGGAAAGTTTGCTGCCCGAAGATGGGCGATCGCACGAGTTTGACAATGTTGGCGAATCACTGAATGTATCCGACGTGCAAATGCGACGGTATTTGGAAGCCATCGATTCTGTATTGGACGCATCGATTGCCCGCACAACCAGTCCCGTCAAACCAACCACCAAAAAAGCGAACTACGCGGAGACACGAGAAGGTGAAAAGCACGTTGGCACGGCGTGGAAGTTAGCAGAAGACGGTGCGGTCGTATTCTTTCGAGAGCTGGGGTATCCCACCGGAATGCTGCGGACCGCCGATGCTCGTAAGGCCGGGCGATACAAGATCCGAATCACAGGTTACGCCTACCAGTCCGATAGGCCGATCACATTCGCGGTCGGTGCGACAACCTTTCAACGCGGGGTCGAAAAACCGACGTTCGGCTATCGATCGCTTCCACCGGGCAAGCCGACGACGATCGAACTGACCGCCTGGATGGAAGATCGGTTCATGGTTGATATCACGCCATGGGGAATTTCAGACGACAACTACGAAATCAAAAAAAATGGAATCGACAACTACACCGGCCCAGGGCTCGCGATCAATGAAGTCGAATTGATCGGGCCGCTGGTAGATGAATTTCCAAGTCGAGGGCATCGGCTCCTGTTTGATGGACTGCGACGCAGCGAGATCGAACCAAGTAACCCGAACCAAAAAAGCAAGTCCTGGTATGTGCCGAAATTTGAACTTGATGTCGGTAGCAAAGGCGACGGGGACAACAAAATCGCTCTCGTTCTTCAGCGGGTTTCTACTGCCGCCTTTCGCCGGACAACTCAGCGCCAAGAAATTGATCGTTACCTAAAACTGTTTCATTCGCAAATCGAACTGGGGGCAACCAACGAAGCGGCGTTGCGGACAGCCGTGGCAGCAATCTTCTGCTCGCCAGATTTTTTGTACTTGCAAGAAGGCGATGGATGGTTGGACGATTTTGCACTGGCGGCACGCTTGTCGTACTTTCTAAATCGAACAATTCCCGACGCCGAGCTATTGCGTGCAGCGTCCGCTGGCAAATTAACCAAAGATCCCCAAGAGATCTTGAAACAAACCGCTCGTTTGCTTGACGATGATCGAAGCGAGCGGTTCATTATCGATTTCACGGACGCTTGGTTGAATCTGCGTGACATCGAATTCACCAGCCCCGACAAAAATCTCTATCCAGAATTTGATCGCTTCCTGAAATATTCAATGCTGCAAGAAACGCGGGCCTTCTTTCGCGAACTGGTCAAGCAAAACTTGGGTGTTCGCAACTTGGTGAAGTCAGATTTTGCGATGCTCAACGAGCGACTTGTCAATCATTACGGTGTCGACGCAGTGGCCGGCCCGAATGTAAAACGCGTCGCACTACCTGCTGATAGTGTGCGTGGTGGACTGCTCAGTCAAGCGAGCATTTTGAAGGTTTCCGCTAACGGAACAAACACGTCCCCGGTGATGCGTGGTGTCTGGGTGCTTGAGAGAATCCTGGGTCAAACGCTGGCACCTCCGCCTGCTGGTATCGCAGGAGTCGAACCCGACATCCGCGGCGCGTCGACCATTCGTGAGTTACTTGCCAAGCACCGAAACGTGGATAGCTGTCGCAGCTGTCATCAAATGATCGATCCTCCGGGGTTCGCACTGGAGAGTTTCAATCCGATCGGCGGTTGGCGTGATCGGTTTCGCAGTTTGGGCGACGGAGAAAAAGTCATCAAGACAATCCGTGGTCGAAAAGTCCGCTACAAGCTGGGCCCCGAAGTGGATGCGAGTGGTGAAATGAGCGGAGGCAAAAAGTTTGGTGGCTTTACACAATTTCGCGATATGCTGGCGGAAAACGAAGGTGCCTTAGCCAAAACGTTAGCGACAAAGTTACTGACGTTTGCGACCGGACGCGAAATGGGATTTTCCGATCGTGTTGAAATCGAACGGATCGTCACAGCGTCGAAGGCGAACGGATATGGCGTACGTGGATTAATCGAACAGGTCGTCACCAGCGAACTGTTTAGAAAGAAATAAGCACATGCAACCAACAAGCAGAAAACCAGTGGCCAAGATCATCAACCGAAAGCCAATCGACCGCCGTAAATTCCTGCAAGGAAGCGGCGCTGCGGTGATTGCACTTCCGTTTTTGGAAGCGATGGGGCCGTCACTTGGGCAGCGAGTTTTGGCCGCCCAGCCAATCGCCCCTTCGCCGAAGCGATTTGTGGCGATGTGCGCGACGTTGGGATTTCACACGCCTTTCTTGTTTCCCCAAACAACCGGCACTGATTTTGAACTGTCGCCCTATCTGGCCAAGCTGAAAGATCACCGCGATCAATTGACCATTTTGTCTGGACTTTCGCATCCTAACCAGCAAGGCAACAACGGACACGCATCCGAGATGACTTGGTTGACGTCCGCCCAACGTCCAGGATTGGCCGGATTTCGAAACACGATTTCGTTAGACCAAACGATCGCAAACCAAATCGGAACCAAGACGCGTTATCCGTATTTGGCTTTGTCTACCAGCGGCCGCAGTATGTCTTGGACTTCCAACGGCGTCGAAATCCCAGGCATGTCGTCACCCGCAAAACTCTTCAAGGCTCTGTTTGTGGACGGATCCGAACAAGAAGTCAAAGATGAAATGACATCGATCAAACGCGGACGCAGCATTTTGGATACCGTCAGCGACCGCGCAAAAGAACTAGAGCAATCGCTTGGGCAACGCGATCAACACAAAATCGATGAATACTTGACCGCAGTACGTGAATTGGAAAAGCGATTGCAACAGTCTCAAGGCTGGGTCACAAAACCCAAACCAAAAGTGGACGTGGAAACACCGCGAGACGTGGCCGATAAAGCAGACACGATTGCTAAACAAAGGTTGCTTTATGATTTAATCGTGCTTGCGTTGCAAACCGATTCAACGCGAACGGTGACCTATCAAATCAGCGGCATGAACCAAGTGCCAAAGATCCAAGGAGTCAGCAGCGATTGGCATGGCCTTTCGCATCACGGAAAAGATCCAGCCAAGATCGAAGAACTGAAAGTGATCGAAGAAGCAGAGTTTATTGTGTTCAACGAATTTCTGTCCAAGCTTCGTGAGATCAAGGAGAACGGAAAGAGCTTGCTGGATCACACCGCGGTACTTTTCGGATCCAACCTTGGCAACGCAAGCGCGCACGACTGGCGAAACCTACCAATCCTAGTTGCAGGAGGAGGATTCAAACATGGTGGTTACGTGGCGCATGACCAAAGTGAAAATACGCCTCTTGCAAACCTATTCGTCTCCATGGCCCAACGGATGGGAGTCGAGATCGATCAGTTCGGCAGCAGCACCGCCGCAGGCGTTCGAGGGCTCGCGATGGCATGACGTTGAATCGTCAAGCGTCGCAAAGATGGCAGCCGCTCGCGAAATCCCAATGGGATTTTGGTGCTCGGCGGCAAATCCAGTATGCGTAGTAATTGGTGATCCATCAAAGGTGTCACATCAACGCCACGACCTTTGGTTTTATGTGGTCTGCCGAAAGTCTGACGACCGGCTACGAGGCTTAAGTGCTCACGGTTATTTGTAGTTCTGACTTAGCGTGAACCCGCACGCGGTCAGTTGTTGTCATCGCACACTTTGACAAAGTTCTCAAAGGCTTTCAGAAGACCGAGGTAGTCGTCATAGGATTCCCAAGCTTTGAAATTGCTTTTGAATTTTGCAAGCCAGTCTTCAGCCTCGGCAACTTTGGGTGTTCCGCGAATCAAATCCTCCTTGTTCAGGCGATCAAACACCAACATCAAATACTGGATATCAAAAATGAACACCATGTCTTCAGGGTTGAAGGCGTCATGGTGAGATGCTGCTGCCCTGAGTTGCTTTGAAAGCGCTTTGGAAAATTCACTCTTACAGTCGAATCGCTGGTCACCAAAATTCATCTTGCTCTACCAAATCTCGAGGTTCGCAGCCGACGTTGTGATTTTTCTAGAAGCTTCTTTCTGTGAATGCCATGCCGCTTACAAAAAAACTCACACTGCTGTCTACAACGTCATTAATCGTTGGCTACAGCTCAAGTTCACTTCAAAACTATTTTCATCATTGACCGTCTGGAACACTTGAGTCCAATGGAATTTGGCTCTTTTGGTGAACGCTTGGCTGTGTGGGAGTTCGAGCCGCGTGGTCGTGTCCGGGCAGATTTTCGATGACAACCGCAATCGCGATCCCCAGCAAGAATACGGCGGTTAACTTGTCTCGATCGTGATCGTGAAAAGCTACTTCTGGTAACAGGTCGCCCAACGCGATTCCAATGAAGAAGCCAGCGGAAACTGCCAACCCCCAACCCAAGAAAGCTTGCCCGCCGAATTGCGTTGCTCCAAAATAAAACGCTAGAGCGCCAATCGGACATGCAAGTGAAAATCCTGCGTTCACAAGGTTTTGAGCATTGCGCGACCACCCCTGCTTTTTCATTACGGATGTGATCGCAAAGGCATCGAGCGGCTTGTGAAGCCAAACTGCAAGGAACGTTCCGATGCCAGCGAGCCCCGCGATCGAACCATGGTCCGCCATCACGCTACTTGCCAATGCAACGCCATCAACCACCGTATGCAGCCCCAGTCCAAATAACAGGCCGGCCCAACTGATACCTTTGCCGTGTTCGTCGTTGTGGTGATGCGGATGATCGCACGTATGTTCGTGATCAGATTCAATCTCAGTGTGATCATGAGTGTGGAACAAGCGTATCAATAGGAACATGATCGTTAATCCGATCAAAGTCCCAGCACCGACTTGGGCGTGTGAACCAAGCACCGAACCGGCGTGCGGCATCAGATGCAACAAGGCAATTCCAAGCATCAAGCCGCCAACCCCGCTGAGCAACAATTGTGTGCGCAGGTGGGTCATTTTCAGGATCGTTGACAACCGCCCACCCATAAGCGAGGCGGCAACAATCAACACGCAGTAGATGATCAAGATGGCAATGGGGCTCATGCCGTGAAAGATAAGCTACCGCGAAAGTCTTGGCTAGTTCCCGCAACGACATTGAAGCAGACCTAGAATCCAGGCAGGCTTACTTTTTGCCAAGGGCGCGCTGTGAAGCGAAAAACTCCGTCAGGATATTGCCGCACGGCTCGGCCATCACGCCGCTGGTAATTTCGCAGCTGTGATTCAACCGCTTGTCACTCAGCACCTGATACATACTGACAACAGCACCACCTTTCGGTTCAGCGGCGCCAAAAACGATCCTTGGAATCCTGGCCTGCAAAATTGCACCCGCACACATCAAACACGGTTCGAGGGTGATGTACATCACCGTGCCCTGCAATCGCCAGTCGCCAACGGCGGCGGCAGCTTGCGTGATCGAGAGCATTTCAGCGTGCGCCGTTGGGTCTTTCAAGGCAATGCATTGATTGCCCGACTCAGCAATCGCCATTCCATCTTTAACCACGACAGCACCAACGGGCACCTCATTGCGCGTCGCGGCTTGGCTAGCCTGCTCAAAGGCGCGTCCCATCCAATGCAGATCGAAATCGAAGGCAGGTTCTGGCGATTTCTCATCATTCCCTAAAATCATTTTTCGGTCGTGCTCTTCGCTTCGGGTTTGACAGGTGCCAGTGCTTTCTCGACTTTCTCGCCCTTCTTCTTGGGTGAAAGTTTGATACCCAATTCTTCTTTCGCAAGTTTCCGGATTCTGACGCTACGGATCTCAGACTTGCACTGATAGTTTGCCAAGCCAAACGGTGTGCAAAGATCCATTTCGTAACGAATGTCAAACTTGTGTCCTTTGCGTTCATGCTCGAAAAGCAGCTTGTCGTCCAGCCAAACGGCCAAGCGAGTTTGTTCCACGCGCACTCTGGCGCGGTACCATTTTCCATTCTCAAAGTTCATGAACATCGTGGTGTTGTTGTCGCTTGCATCTCGGTCATCGATGCTGCTGATTCCAAAGACACCACCGCCCCATCCTCCCATCACAAGACTTGCATGCGACTTTGCGATGGGAAAAGTAACGGCACAAAAGAAATCGAATCCTTCCGTTCGTCGGCCTTCAACTTCAAACTCATAGTTGTCTGTTGGGATTGCGTTTTTCTCTTTGCCAGTCCAGAAAACTCCTGTGATAGGATCACCGTAACCAAGTTTGATCAGCTTGTCGGTGATCTTGATTTCGCCATCACCGCCGAACTCACAGTTCTTCCAGTGCCCGGTTAGGTTGGTCCATTTTTTGCCATCATTTTTCTTGACTGGCGGCATTTCTTTTTCGTTTTGCTTGCCTTTTTCACCTGCTGGCTCGTCGGCATTTGCAAGCGTTCCGAGTAGGGCGATCAAAGAAGCTGTGAATATCGCGAAGAATAGTTGGCCTGATGGATTTCGTTTCACGATGGTTACCTCAGAGGACGGTGGCAGCGAAGGGATTCTTTATTCTACACATCGCTGGCATCTTTTGAAGTTGCGCTTTTCTGGTAACCCGAAGCGTTAGCGAGGGACAATCCAAATTGACTCGGTCCCTCGCTCACGCTTCGGGTTACCAAAAAGCGCGGAGCGATGCTGGTTTCTCGATATTACGCGGATGATGAGACTGCAATGCGACCAGTCACCAAAATAAGGATTTTTGGGGTTCGGCTTGGTATCGTTGCCCTGGGACTCTACTGGATCCTGATTTTCACCGGCACACACCTGCCCAAAATACCCAACGTCCTGCCCACGGTTAGTGATAAAGCAAAACACTTTACTGCGTTTTTTGGGCTCGCAATCCTGTTGAGCTATACGACAACTTCGCGAAACTTGCTGCGCCGCTTTTCCTGGATCGCGATCGTCTGCTTTGTGTATGCCGCTTTGGATGAAATCACACAAACATTCATTCGCGGTCGAACCGCCGACGTGATGGACTTCGTTGCTGATGCAGCTGGCGCCAGCGTAGCCATTGGATGCTATTTGATCGCGCGAAAGATCTTTCCACGACTCACGCTTCAGCCGTCGTGAAACATTGCGCCGACATCATGCAACAGCGAACATCGTGTGTTTAGATTCTGACCGCGATGCCAGCCTCTGCCATCACCTGTTTCGTTTCTGCAATCGTGTACTGACCGAAGTGAAAGATGCTGGCGGCCAGCGCTGCGTTTGCTTTGCCGTTCAAGATCGCATCGGCCAAGTGTTGCGGACTTCCTGCACCACCACTTGCCACCACCGGAATCGAAACAGCCTCGCTGACAGCCGATGTGATTTCGATGTCGTATCCATCTCGGGTTCCGTCGGCATCCATGCTGGTCAAAACGATCTCGCCGGCGCCTAGTTTTTCAACTTCCTTTGCCCATTCGACAGCTTGCAAGCCAGTTGGTTTGCGGCCCCCATTGATATGGACTTCCCAGAATTCTTCGCCGTTTTTTTGGACCCGCTTGGGGTCAATGTTGACGACGATACATTGGCTGCCAAATCGATCGGCTGCTTGCCGGACAAATTCTGGGTCCGTGCAAGCTGACGAGTTGATCGATACTTTATCGCAGCCCGCTGACAGTAGCGATCTCACGTCCTCGATTGTCCGCACTCCGCCGCCCACTGTGAGCGGCATGAATACTTGATCGGCAGTACGTCGAACGACATCCAAGATGATATCGCGTTCTTCGTGGCTGGCTGTGATGTCCAGAAAAACAAGTTCGTCGGCACCTTCGTTCTCGTATCGCTTGGCAACTTGAACTGGATCACCAGCATCTCTCAAATTGACAAAGTTGGTGCCTTTAACGACTCGTCCTTCATGGACGTCCAAACAAGGAATAACACGCGCGGCGAGCATACGGTGGATCTTGGATAGAGGAGCGAGATTGGGGCTGCCATCGCTGGGCAAGCACTCCTTAGAACTTAAATCTCCAACGGTGATCGGGCAATGCGCCTTTGCACAGATCGCATCCTCGCTACGCCATAACGGTGGATACCGAACCGGTCAAAGATGACAACGCAAAGCCGCATCGCCGCTAGGACGCTAAGAAAGACAACAGCGGATGTGTTAAGTTATTCAGAAATCGCGTGGAATCTTGGCGCGTTAGCGAGAGACTTTTTGGTAGCCGCCGCGAATCTACCTTTGCGGCAAGGAACAGAGAAGAATGAATATTTGGTGGATCGTCGGGCTTTCCGTTTGCACCGTGTTGACCGCGATTTTGGTTTTCCGCGTGCATGCATTCTTGACCTTGCTGTTAGCCGGATTGTTGGTGGCGACGTTGACGGGCCAATCCGCTCTGCAGACTTATGCCAGCCAACAGGTGGACGCAAAAAAGATGACGTCCGCGCAAGCCGAGAGTTTCGTCGCTAAATCGACACCCGCAGGTCGCTTGGCTGTGGAGTTTGGCGTGACTGCAGGAAAAATCGGGATCTTGATCGCGCTGGCCAGCATCATAGGTCAATGCTTGCTGGAATCTGGAGGTGCTGCAACGATCGTTGACCGGATGCTGAAGCTAACGGGGCCACGGTTTGCGCCCGAGGCGATGGCGGCCAGTTCGTTTGTGCTGGGGATCCCGGTGTTCTTTGACACAGTGTTCTATTTGATGGTGCCGCTTGCGCGCTCGCTGCGCGAGAAAGTTGGCAAGAACTATACGCTATTCATCTTGGCGATACTTGCTGGCGGCTCGCTCGCCCATTCGCTGATTCCACCCACACCTGGGCCGTTGCTGGTCGCCGAAAAACTGAACATCGAGTTGGGGGTAATGCTAACCGCCGGTTTTGCCATTTGTATATGCAGTAGTGTGGTAGCATTGGTGGCCGCTCGGATCATCAACCATTTCATTGATGTTCCACTCCGCAGTGTCGAAGGTCCCTCTGAAACGCGGCAGCTAGCAGGTCAAGCGGACGATGCTGCGAAACCTGATTTGATGTCGGCATTGTTACCAATCGCAATTCCAGTGGTCCTGATCACGGTTGCGTCGGTATTTAAAATCGCGACGAAACCGGAGGCCGGCGCCCAGCCGGTCGAGCCATCGATTTTATCGAATGTGATCTTGTTCCTTGGTGACAAGAATGTGGCGCTTGGGATCGGTGCAATTCTGGCGATGCGGTTGGCGTTGTTCATTCCAAAAGGCAAGCGTGAATCCATCATCACGCGTTCATTGGCGTCGGGCGGCATTATCATTTTGATTACCGCTGCCGGCGGTGCTTTCGGTGCCATGCTCCGTCAAGCAGGAATTGGTGGCGCGATTGAGAGTCTGACCGGAGACGTTAGGCCGCTGTGGATATTGCCAATCGCGTTCGCTGTGACCGCAACAATCAGAACGTTACAAGGCTCGGCTACGGTAGCGATGATTACGGCGGTAGGAATTTTTCAAGGATTCGCGGATGCCGGCACGTTACCGTTTCATCCAGTCTATTTAGCAATGGCGATTGGATCGGGCAGCAAACCTGTTTCGTGGATGACTGACAGTGCTTTTTGGGTGATCACACGTATGAGCGGCATGACTGAATCCGAAGGCCTGAAAACGCTAGCCCCCATGAGCAGTAGCATGGGTATCGCCGGGCTATTTTTCACATTGTTGTTCGCGTATCTATTTCCGTGCGTTTAGCTGAGACGGTTAACTGTTGCTCAGCCGAGTAAGATGCGTCGGCCTTTAACGCTGTGATTTTTTTGTTTTGTGAGCGGCAAGGCGATAGCCGCCGTTTTTGTGGCGTTCGATTTCTACGCAAATTAGCCGACGGCTAACGCCTTGTCGCTCACCAGAAAAGGCATTTCCCAAAAAATCACAGCCTCGGAGGCCGACACAATTTCTGCAGCGGCCACGCAATGGAAGACCGCAAGACTTTTGGCCGCACGAAATCATTCATACTTCGTCGCTTCGATTTCGGCAATATAAGGCTGTGCTCGCTCCCGGAGACGCGTGAACCAA
>CAYNNP010000215.1:0-11692 GCA_964398215.1 uncultured Pirellulaceae bacterium
GTAAACCCATGTTTTCGTGCTTTTGGGCCAAACACTTGTGGGTAAAGACAAGGCTGACGCCCATGGCTACAGCATGTCGCCACTTCGTGGCTATGCGTCTAGCAATCATGTGATGATCTCCTGCTCGAAAACGTATCGCATATCGAATTCGATGTTGTGACTGTCAAAAACCGGGCTATCGCCCATCGGCTAATTGCGCAGAAATTGAACGCCACAAAAACGGCGGCTACTATCTATCGCCTTGCCGCTCACAAAACAAAAAACTCACAACCAGATCGCAATCAGAATTACATGACCGAACGTTAGTTACTGAGCGCTGCTAGTTTTTCTTTCGCGGCGCCGGAATCGATTGCATCGGCTGCTTGTTTGACACCGTCGACCAGCGAGTCCACTTTGCCGACGAGCAACAGACCTGCTGCGGTTCCGGCAAGCACAGTGTCTCGGCAGGGTCCTGGTTCTCCGTCAAAGATGCGGCGAATGATCTGAGCACTCTCGGCTGGGTGTTCGGCCGCCAACGAGTTTTTGTCGACCGATGACAAACCAAAATCGCTGGGTAACCATGTTTGCTGGTTTGCACCAGCGCTAGTGACATCCATCGCGATCGTTTCGGCGCCCAGCGACACTTCGTCTTGTCCGTCGGTTCCATGGACAACGAAAGAACGTTGTGTACCAAGTCGTCCGAGAGCAGCGGCAACTTTGGCTTGCGCCTCCGCCGTGGATGCTCCTAGTAATTGGTGCGTTGCGCCGGCTGGATTACACAAAGGGCCTAAGAGATTGAAGAGAGTTTTTACACCAAGTTTTCTTCGCACGCCAACAACATGTTTCATCGCAGGATGAAGTTTGACGGCAAAGCAAAAGCAGATACCGATCTCGTCCAGTTTCTTTGCCACCCCGTTGGCATCCGACTCGATCGAAACACCGAGTTCAGCAAGCACGTCGGCGGATCCTGTCTTGCTGGTAGCTTTCCGGTTACCGTGCTTGGCGACCGCAACGCCGCATGCCGCAGCAACGATCGCGACCGCGGTGCTGATGTTAAAAGTTCCGCTTTCACTGCCGCCAGTTCCGCAGGTATCCAACAACACCGAATGGCTATGTGGAATCTGTGTCATGTGGCGTCGCATTGCCCTGGCAGCGCCCACCAACTCGTCAACATCCTCGCCTTTTTCGCGAAGCGCCAACAGGAGGTCGCCGATTTGGTCACCACTGGCGTCACCTTTCAACATGCAGTCGATCAGATCACTTGTTTGATCAACTCCCAGATTTTGACCGGCTTTGGCTTGTTGGATCGCTGATTCGAACGCTGCCATGTGTGTGATTGTCCAGATTTTTGGGTGCGGTAGGAAACAAGTGTGTAAAACGCCAATATCGGTATCGGGTTGGACTCGTATCGTATCAAGTCTAAGCGTAGAATTCCCCAATGACCCGAAAGATCATTATTGACTGCGACCCTGGAATCGACGATGCCGTTGCTCTGTGCATGGCTTTGTTCGACCCCCGTTTGGATGTACTAGCAATCACCGCAACTGCGGGAACTGTCGATGCCGACCAAGCGACCACGAACGTTTCGTCGATCCTCAGTATTTTGGATCCACCACGGTACCCTCGGATTGGAAAAGCCACCACGTCGGAGAACGCGACTGTTTCTGATGACGGTTACTTGCACGGTACCGATGGGCTTGGAGGCGTCTCAATCGCAAGTTCTGGGCGACAGCATTTGCCGACCAGCGATAAAGTGATTGCGGATTTGGTCCGTAGCCATCCAAACGAAGTTAGTATCGTTTGCCTTGGTCCGTTAACGAACCTGGCGCGTCTGTGTCAGTTCGAGCCGACTGTGATTTCGCAAATCGACCAGATATTCATTAGCGGCGGTGCGATCACTCATCCAGGCAACGCGACTCAATGTGCTGAATCCAATATGCACTTCGATGCCGTCGCCGCGAAAGATGTGTTTGAATCGGCAACGACCAAGACACTGGTCCCGCTGGATGTTACCGCCAAACTAACATTTGGAGTTCAGCTCCTAGATGAGATCCCGGCAAAGTACACGCGGGCCGGTGGATTGTTGCAAAAGATTTTGCCGGTCGCATTTCGGACGGCTCACCAGCACTTGGGCCGCGAATTGATTCCGCTATATGACCCAACCACCATTTTGGCATTGCTAGAGCCAAGCCTGTTTACATGGGAAGAGATGGCTGGCAAAGTCGAAACTCGTGGCGAGCTGACTCACGGTGTTACCGTTTTTGATCGGCGAACCCCGCGGACATGGAATCAAAACATGGAAGTCGCAACGAGCGTGGACAAAAAGTCGGCAAGAGAAATGATCATTCGAAGTTTGCGTTATGCGGGCCAAGAGACTTAGGTCCCACGTTCTGGAAAAAAATCAGCGAGCGTGCTGCTAAACCCCACTGACCGCGGGTGTGCCGGTGTGTCTCAGGCCAAGGCCCGTTTCAGTTCTGGCTGGCATTGGAAACCGAAGCGTGAGAGCGCGAGTATGAGGGCGCAAGAATCCCTCGTTTAGCGCTAACGCGACAAAATTGAGAGCGCTGGCACCATTGACAATCGACCAGAAAAAACGGACGCTGATCGGTCACGGTTACTTTCTGCAAACGGCTAATTCACTCCATTTGATTTAACGATCGTTCTATGGCTTCAAAAATCATTTACACGCACACCGACGAAGCTCCAGCGTTGGCGACGTATTCTTTCCTGCCCATCATTCGCGCCTTCACGAGTACTGCAGGATTGGAAATAGAAACCCGTGACATCTCGCTCGTTGCCCGCATCTTGGCAAACTTTCCTGATCACTTGTCGGACGACCAAAAGATTCCTGATGCACTTAGTGAATTGGGCCAACTGGCAAAGACTCCTGAAGCCAATATTATCAAACTTCCAAATATCAGCGCGTCGATCCCGCAGTTGACAGCGGCGATCTCCGAGCTGAATGCGCACGGCTACAATGTGCCTGAGTTCCCCGAGAATCCGGAAACTGACGCCGAGAAGGATATTCGTGCTCGCTACGCAAAGGTACTCGGCAGCGCAGTGAATCCGGTCTTGCGCGAAGGCAATTCGGATCGTCGTGTCGCGGTACCCGTCAAAGAGTTTGCAAAAAAGAACCCGCATTCGATGGGTGCTTGGTCACCGGATTCCAAAAGCCACGTGGCACACATGGAATCCAACGACTTCTTTGGTAGCGAACAGTCACACGTGATGGCAAAAGCCGGAAACGTCAGCATTCAGTTGACCGATTCGGATGGCAACACAACGATTCTGAAAGATGGCTTGGCCCTGCAAGCTGGCGAAGTCATCGATTCATCGGTGATGAGCAAGGTGGCGCTGCGAGAGTTTTTTGCAGCCCAAATTCGTGACGCAAAAGAAACCGGCGTGTTGCTTTCGCTGCACATGAAAGCAACGATGATGAAAGTGTCGGATCCAATTATTTTTGGGCATGCCGTCAGCGTTTATTATCAATCTGTTTTTGAAAAACACGCAGCCACATTCGATCAGCTTGGTGTCGATCCGAACAACGGTATCGGTGACGTCTACAACAAAATCAGCGAGTTGCCGCAAGACAAACAGGACGAGATCAAAGCGGATTTGGATGCGGTCTATCAGACTCAACCAAAGGTGGCGATGGTTGACTCGGATCGCGGCATCACGAACTTTCATGTCCCCAGCGATTTCATCATTGATGCATCGATGCCAGCTGCAATTCGGAGCTCTGGAAAGATGTGGGGACCTGATGGGGAACTGCATGACGCCAAGATGATGATCCCAGATCGATGTTACGCTGGCATCTATCAAGCAACGATCGAGTTCTGCAAACAGAATGGCGCTTTCGATGTCACGACGATGGGTAATGTCGCCAATGTTGGCTTGATGGCGCAGAAAGCAGAAGAGTATGGATCGCACGACAAGACCTTCGAGATCCAGTCCAGCGGTGAAGTCACAGTTGTCGGCGAGGATGGCAGCGTGCTGATGAAGCATTCAGTCCAACCGGGCGATATCTGGCGAATGTGCCAGACCAAAGATGAACCGATTCGGGACTGGGTTCGCTTGGCAGTGAGTCGTGCACGAGCAACTGGTGCCAAAGCGATTTTCTGGCTGTCACCTGACCGCGCTCATGATGCGAACTTGATCGCCAAAGTCAACGAGTACTTGCCTGAGCACGATACGTCTGGGTTAGATATCGAAATCATGTCGCCAGCCGAAGCGACCAAAGAATCGTGTCAACGTTGCAAAGACGGTTTGGATACGATTTCAGTTACTGGAAACGTACTGCGAGACTACCTGACTGATTTGTTTCCAATTTTGGAATTAGGGACTAGCGCAAAAATGCTGTCGATCGTTCCGCTTCTTTCTGGCGGTGGCCTGTTCGAGACGGGAGCCGGTGGTTCGGCGCCCAAGCATGTGCAGCAATTCGTCGATGAAAATCACTTGCGTTGGGATTCGTTGGGTGAATACCTGGCTTTGGCTGTGTCGCTGGAAGACCTGGGAACAAAAACGGGCAACACAAAAGCGTTGATCATCGCAAAAGCTTTGGATGTTGCTACGGGACGTTACTTAGACGAAAACAAATCGCCTTCGCGTAAATCTGGTGAGCTGGACAATCGTGGCAGCGCGTTTTACATGGCGCAGTTTTGGGCAACCGCACTTGCCGAGCAAAACGAGGACGATGCCTTGAAGGCTCACTTTGGAGCGATGGCGAAAGCGTTGACGGATAACGAAGACCAGATCTTAAAAGAACTCATCGAAGTCCAAGGTGCCGCTGTTGAACTTGATGGATACTATCAACCCGATCCAGACAAAGCAGCCAGCGCGATGCGCCCAAGCAAAACCTTCAACGCACTGATTGACGGTTAGTGATCTGGCCGTTGGTGTGCTGACGTAAACAAAAGCTTGCAGCAAGACCTGGACGATTTTAAATAAACGCTGCAAAGCGAAAACTAATCGTCTGTTGAGACCAAAGTCCTGCGTGCAGGAGAGGCCAAATACTGCAAGCGTTTTCCTTCAACAAAAATCAATCGAATGGTCAAACACGTTAACGTCGGCAGCTACACTGTTGGTCCTGGGCAACCGTTGCTTTTGATTGCAGGTCCGTGTGTCCTGGAAAATCTTGACCTCGCAAATCAGATTGCCGATGTGCTGGCTCGGGTCAACGAACGTGCGGACGTGAACGTTGTTTTCAAAGCTTCGTTTGACAAAGCCAATCGGACGAGCTTGAACGCACAGCGCGGACCGGGACTGCATGACGGACTCGACATGCTGGGGCAGATTGCGGCCAGCAGCGGGTTGCCAGTTACCACCGATATTCACCTGCCAGAGCAAGCGGTTCCAGCTGCAGAGGTCTGTTCTGTTTTACAGATCCCTGCCTTCCTGGCTCGGCAAACCGACTTACTGGTAGCGGCTGCGAAGACGGGAAAACCGCTGAACGTAAAAAAGGGCCAATTCATGTCTCCGACGGACATGAAGTACGTTATCGACAAAGTCCAGGGCAGCGGCGACGGCGGTGTGATGCTGTGCGAGAGAGGAACATTTTTTGGATATGGCCGACTGGTCAACGACATGCAGTCGCTACCAATCATGCGTTCATTGGGTGTTCCAGTGGTTTTTGACGCGACTCATAGCGTTCAGCAGCCCGGCGGACTGGGTGGTGCCACCGGCGGAAATCGAGAAATGGTCGAACCATTGGCTCGCGCGGCCGTAGCAATGGGTACTGACGCGGTCTTTTTCGAGACTCATCCAGATCCGATGTCCTCGCCAAGCGACGGACCGAATATGGTACCGTTGGCAGACCTGGAGCCCCTTGTAAATCGCTTGCTAGCCCTTCGCTCGGTCGTTCAACAACTGGAACACTGACAAATCTGGCCCTCCCGGCCACCTTCCAAAAACATCTTTCCACTTCGATGCCCACCCAAAAAATCGCTTTCCGTAGATCGTCTACCATCGTCACGACGCTCGCATGCTTCTTGTTGGGATTCTTGTTGACAGGGTGCGGCGACGATACCGACCGAATGCGCAAGATCGAATCTAGAAAACAGGCTCGTCTGCAAAGTAAATCACGACAAGACAACTTGGGCGAAATCTATAGTCTGCTACCCAACTACGTGACTTTGAACGCCGGGAAAGTGGAGCAGCAGATTACGTATCACTTGAATGAATGGCGGAAAGGCCGATTTGATGATGCCAAGCCAGTGGCACCGGCCAAGCTGATGGCGACGATGGACCATTTCGCGGACGATGAACAAGTTGTCAGGCGCGCGTCGGAAATGCGTTTCCAATTGCAAGATGTCTCGCACCTTCGCGATTGTTTTCTCTTCAACGCTTTGAATCAGTGGGTCAATTCCGAGATTCGCGATGACATTGTCCTGAAAGACTGGGTCGACCAGCAGCAAACGGAACTGGGCGAAGAACTTGGTGATCAACTGCGGACAGCAACCAGGTTGTTTGATTGGACAGCTCGCAATATTGCACTCGAAAAAGAGCTCGGCGACAAATCTGCTGGCGACAAAGAACCTAAATTCAGCAAGGGTATGGTGTTCCAGGGCGCCGGATATCGCCAAACGGACTTTGAAACTGTGATGCGTGGAATTGGCGACGCATGGCAGCGTGCCGCTGTGTTCTCGCAGTTATGCAACCAGGCTCAAATCGACTCCGCGATTCTTGCGACGCAGTCGACCGAAACCGGCGAGATCACGCCATGGTGCGTAGGCGTCTTCATTGGCAAGCAAGTTTATTTGTTTGAACCAAGTCTTGGGATTCATGTTCCAGGCCCAGATCAAATTGGAATCGCAACGCTCGCGCAGGCCAGGTCAGATGCGTCAGTGATTCGTCGCCTTAATGTGCCAGGTTTCTTTGAGTATCCGTTGTCCAAAACGGATGTTCAACAGTCCGTTGCCATTCTTAACTTCCTGCCGGAAGCGTACAGTGAACGAATGAAACAGTTGGAATCTGGGCTCACTGGTGACCGGCGGATGAATGTTCACACGGACGTTGATAGTTTGGCGGCCAAGCTTGATGAGTTTCCAGGAATCAGTGGTGTTCGGCTCTGGGACGTGCCTTTGCAAAGCGAGGTCTACCGAACGGAAATTCTAAAGCATTGTGAACGCAATCCTCTTTTTCTTTTTTGGTACATGTCCCAATGGGGATTCATGGACAGCGGAACGGGAGCAGGATCTGAGTTGACATCTGGGCGATGGGATCACTTGATCGGCAACTTTGCTGATAGTGAGGACCAGATGGAAGTTGGCGCTAGAACCAAGTATCTAAAACAGCGCAACCCAGAGTACGAGATTGCGGACTTGCAAATCGATGTCGAACTGCAGGAAGCGTATGGCATTCGTCGTGAGCTAGGCGTTTCCGCCGAAATGTATGAGCTTCAGGTTGGGCAACTCCAAGGGCTGATGCGAAATGGAAAACGCACCGCCACGTTTTGGTTGGGGCTACTGCAGTACGATGACGGGAAAACCGACGTGGCCAGAAATTGGTTCAGTGATCGAGTTTTAGACAAAGAGCAATTGCTGAAACGTTGGGAATCATCCGCGAGATACAACCTGGGTCGAACCTATGAATTGCTTGGTAAATTTGATCAAGCGATCGAGATCTACAAGACCGATGGAGATCTCCAGGAACACGGCAACCGTGTGCGAGCCAGATTGGTGGCAAAACTAACGCCCTCTGCAAAGTAGTGCGTTTGCCAACGGTCAGTTGCAGTGGGAACGCAAGGAATCGCACCTCTCGCCAACTACCACACAATTTAAAAGCAGGAGGATTACAAACTCCCGTGTGGAAACGTTCCCATGATCGATCGATTGCAACGAATCGATCAAGCGGAAGCCGTGGGACTTGAACCCACAAACGACGCTTGGCCGCCAACTGCTTTCAACACAGTCTCCTCATCCAGCCGGATGACTTCCGTATTGCGATGCTGATGCTGAAAGTTCAAGTTCGGAGACTCGGGTCTTTCAGCATTTTGGAAAAAAGTGACGTGAGCGGGAATCGAACCCGCGTACTCCTGGGCGAAAACCAGGCGATTCTGCCAACAGAAACTACCACGCCATGAATGACACTTTTCAAATTCAATCGTTGTATTCCAAGTACCGCATAGGAGTATCGATCTCCTTCCTGCTGCCTGAGAAGCAGCCGACCTAGCCAGTAGTCCAATGCGGTAAGTTGTGTTTGCAGCGATGGCAACGGGAGTCGAACCCGCAACTTCTTGATAGACAATCAAGCTCCCTTCCCAGAGGGACTTGCCACCGATGTATTTCAATAGTCGGGTATCAGTGAGTCGCACACTGTCCTTGCGTGGTCCCAAACCACACCGCTTACTCCAAGCTATACCCGAGTTGTTTTGTGTTTTTTCAAAAGAGCACCGAGCCGGAATTGAACCCGCATCTCCTCGTTACGACGGAGGAATCTTACCGTTAGACGATCAGTGCTTTGTCAGTCATAGGACCGGCGGGAATCGAACCCACATTGTTCGGTTTAAGAAACCGTTGCATTGCCTTGTCTGCCACAATCCTGCTTTATCATCGATCCATGCTTGCACGAAAAAAGCCCGATGTCGGGATGACACCGGGCCAAGACGTTACTTTGACGTTTTGGATCTACAGGTGTCACGTGCGCGGCTTGGGTCGCGGATAATCCGATTCGAATGACGAGAACAAAGTGAATGAATCATCAAACGTGTCGAAATCGACCGTTGTTCGCTTGCTCGGTTCGGATGGATAGAAAACAGACATCGTATTTGACTGAACGTAATGTTTCGGTTTTAGGTAGATAACGCTGCCCACGCACTTTGTTGTCGCTGGACATCGTTGCTTTTCAAAAACAAGGACTCGATAGGCAGCCTGGGGTTCGCCAAAATCTCGCTGCGAAAAAAGTCCTTCGCAGATTTAGATGAATACGCCGGCCGTATTATTTCACGAAAACCAAGAAATGCGAAAACGAGCATGCGCTAGGTAACGCTGCTGACCCGTTCCAATGGAGTGGGACAACTGAATTCTGGGACGGCTGTGTTGTTGCTTTCGCGAAATCAAAGCGGAAAGCAGGTGGTCATCTCGCGTACTCCTATGCGGTGTTCTCCGTGGAGCACCGCATTATTTCGAGCGATCAATTTGATTCAGGCAAAATTGGCATGACGATGCATCATCGAAGCGGCAAAGTTGTCGGCGTTCTGGTCGCGATTCTTCTTTTTCTTCTGATACCAGTTTGGGCTGCCGGGCATTGGGTTTCTGCAAAGTACCCAACTGTTGCAAAAGCAGGTGAAAACGCATCGGAGCTTTCAGATGGTGGGCTCGCGGAAGAGTCAGGCGATGCGGAAGACGGCGAGCTCCAAAACGCATCTGAACTGAGCGACGCGAGCGGTGGGAGTGTGGCTACAGCTGACGATGGTGAGTTGAAATTGATCCAAGCAGAAGTCGAGTCTTTGAAGGCTGCGAACTTGCAGCTCGCACAGGACGTTCGCAATGCGAAAACATTTCAGTCCGAGGCCGAGTCTCACGCCACCAAGATGGACACCGAATACAAAAAACTCTCTGCCGACCATCAAGCACTTCGCGCTGAAATGCAAACGTTGAGTGCAGAGCTTGATGCTGCAAAAAAGACACCCATTCCCGTCGTCACGCCAACGGTCGAGCCAGCGAGCAACAAGCTTGCGCGAACGCGAGTATGGAACTCTACCGAAGGCAAGACGGTGACCGCGGAATTTGTTGGTTTGGAGGGTGACAAGGTGTTGCTTTCTACAGCTGGCAAAATCTACCGCGTCCCGATGACATTATTGATCAGGGCCGATCAGGACGTTGTTCGTCAACTTAGTAAACAATCCGAAAATCCCTCACGCACGAATTAACTTCGATAGGACCGGTCATGAATGAAATAATCCAAGGCATCTCTCAGCAAGTTGGGCAGTACTTGCCTAACATCGCGTCTGCGATCGGCGTCCTGATCATTGGGTGGATCGTCGCTCATATCATCGCGCGCATCGTCAGGCTGGCGCTCAGCAAGACAGGAGTCGATGACAAGCTTAGTAAGGTATTGGGCGCGAAGCAGGAAACCGACCTTTCTCGCGTGATTGGCAAGATCGTTTTCTATCTTGTGATGCTGTTTGTTTTCGTCACGTTTTTCAACGTGCTGGACTTGCCGATCGTATCAGAACCGATGTCCAATTTCTTGGACAAGATATTCACGTTTGCGCCTCAAGCGATTAGCGCGATCGTTCTAGGCGTGGTCGCGTGGGCGCTGGCGACGGTTGGCCGAATCGCATCGCGCACAGCTCTGGAGGCGGTTGATATCGATGGCCGTCTTGCGTCGCTTGGCAACGACGCTTCTGCCGTTGTCGACACTGCTACTGCGGCTACCGACCGAGCATTGAATTCGGGCTCGGAAGTCGTCGAAGAAATTGCGATGGACTTGGATGACGGGGAGATCGATCTGACTGAGGGCGATGATTTTTCGTCCACTCCAGCCAACTTGGTCCAAAGTGAAGCGACCGGCGATGAAGTCAAGCTTTCACAGACTTTACCGGAAGCTCTGTACTGGGTGATTCTGTTCCTGTTTTTGCCCGCGATCTTGGGTGCCCTGAAGGTGCCCGGTTTGTTGGAGCCGATTCAGGCAATGTTTGAGAAAGCGTTTGCCTACATGCCAAATCTGATCGGCGCTGCCATCATTCTGGTGGTCGGTTTCTTGGTGGCCAAGATCGTTCGCCAAGTAGTTTCCAATTTGGCGTCATCCTTCGGTGTCGATCGATTGGGCAGCAAACTGGGTTTGATGAGCCAAGAGGGCGGTACGAAACTCTCGGGTATCATTGGCGTGATCGCGTACGCGACCGTGCTGCTGCCGATTCTTGTGGCGGCGTTGGATACTTTGGATATCGCAGCGATCACTACTCCGGCGGGTGCTGTTTTGGATCGGATTACCGCTGCGATTCCTGGCCTGATTGGCGGTGGCGTTGTTCTGGCGATCTCGTTCTTTGTAGCCAAGTTGGTTTCTGGCGTCGTGGTCGAACTATTGTCAGGCGTCGGTTTTGACAAAGTACCGACCAAGCTTGGCATCACCAAGGAAATGAAGACTCCACCGTCCAGTCTTGCCGGCAAGGCGCTAATGGTGTTGGTCATGTTGTTGGCGACGATGCAAGCGCTGCCCATGATGGGGCTAAGCAGCTTTGCTGGGCAATTGGAGCAGTTCTTTGAGTTTGGTGTTCAAGTTCTGTTGGGGTTAGTGATCATTGGCCTTGGTTTTTATCTGGCAAACCTTGCTGCATCGTTCGTCAAGCAAACCGGTGTCGGGGGCGCCGACAAACTGGCTTTGGTTGCACGAATTGCAATCGTCATCTTGGCCAGTGGCATGGGACTAGAACGCATGGGACTTTCGACGTCGATCGTCAATGTTGCGTTTGGCAGTTTGTTGGGAGGATTGGGTCTAGCCGCTGCCATCGCCTTTGGCTGGGGTGGGCGCGATGCAGCGAAACGATTACTAGATCGCTACGTCGGGTAAGGCGATAGCCCCGGTTTCGTCCTTGTCTTTACCCACAATTTTGACCGCAACGTTTTCGATTTTTGCGGTGTGAAACTAAGTCCGAAGGACTTCAACAACAAAGCCCCGGGTCGCGCAGCGCACCCGGGGTTTGGTGGTGGATTATCGATGAACGCCGAAGGTGTTCGACAAACGGCGCTGCTGTGAAACCCTTGCAGGGTTT
>CAYNNP010000216.1:0-11517 GCA_964398215.1 uncultured Pirellulaceae bacterium
CATGGCAGTGACAGCCAATCAAGAAATTGTCATTGATCAATTGTCAACTGTCATTTGTCAATGAGAGAACGAACGCCTACAAAATCGCCAATGGATTGCGTTTGGTCTCCAGCGTGCCTCGGGTAACGCCGACACGGTTGATTGCTTTGAGTTGTTTCCAAACCGAATCCGCTGATACTTCGCCGCTTACTAGTTCCCGATACAGCTCCAGCGTTGATGTTGTTTCGGCTGCGTTTTCGTTCAACAATTCAACGCGAAAATGACCAACACCCAACTCGGCCAATTCACGCACCAATTCAGCACCACTTTGCGCCTGTTCGTTGTACAGCGTATTTCGGCATGCGACATCGGCTTGCAAGGTATGCTCCGCGCCGACGCGATCTCTGAGTTGTACGACGTGATCGTCACACGGACGGCCGCAGTTGGTCTTGTTTGTGCCGGGCGATAACACACTGCAAAACACACAGTGCTCCATGTGGAACATCGGCATGTGCTGGTGAATGACAACTTCGATTGCACTGCCACCGGCGTATCTGATCACGTCCAATAACTGATCGCGGTTCAAGTCATACGAAGCCGTGATGCGTTGCAACCCAAGTCCCAACAACCAATTGGCTGCCAAGTGATTGGCGGCGTTGAGCGAAAAGTCGGCGACGACCGGAACGTCTCGCTGCAAAAAGTAGTCCGCAGCAGCAAGGTTACGAGCGACAACAAAATCTGGATTGTGTTTGCTGATTGCAATCAGCAGCCCCATCTCGCCGGGCTTTTGCATTCGGACGGTAGCGATACCAATTGGTTTGTTATGTGAACGGGCGACCTGGACTGCCTCGCGATACTCACGAATGTCTTGAAAATCCACATAGACAGAAACCGCATCACTCTCGATCGCCGCCCTCAACTGCTCCATTGTCCTGCACAGCACAGTCAAATGGGTCAAATGGTTTGGCGTGATCGGCTGATCTTTCGCGCGTTCGTTCTCCAGCAGCATTCGGCCAGCGGCAACATTGACATCTCGAACCGGCGCTTTTGCGACACGATCAGCCATGAGGTCAGCAAGCTCGCGGCGCAGACGATTGAGCATGCCGGCGGGAACCATCGGTTGGTCATGGATATTCGCTTGAAACGCCCCAAGCTCAAAAACAGTTCCGCCCAAGCGAGCTACTTTTTCTCGAATCATTTCTTTGGTCGCGGGTTGATTCCTAGCTGCTGACAACAGATCGGTTCCGCGAACAGTCTCTTCAAAGGCACCTACTCGGCCTGTGATCTCCAGTGGCGACCCTACCTTGGCCGTGACCACGACATCCATCAATCGACGGCGCTGGGCATCTTGACCGCTAAAGGTTTGACGTAGCCGCTTGTTCAATTTCGGATCGTCATTTTTGAAAACGGAGTCGTCAACATTGACTTGGTCCCAATCGATTTCACCCCGTCCGAAACCGATCCAAGCAGCCTGCCCCTCGGCCAGTGAATCAGCACGTGTCAGAACATCGTTTTCCAGCGAATAGATTCGACCGCCTTGTGTTCGGTCATCCTCAAAGTTCGTAATCGCAAGTCCATCGCCAAGCGCAACCGGTGCGTCCAGCCAAACTTTCAGTCGACCGTCTTGGACTTCGATGATCGTTCCAAGTTCAATGCCTCGTTTTGCGGATGACTGCGCGGGCACCAATTGTTTGTGATTGTTGCCTTCCAACCAGCCAGGAGAAAAACCGCGCGAGAACGAGAGTTCCATTTCGCGTTTGGATCGCTCATCAATATTCACGCCGCGGCCCGCCAGCGTTTCATCGATTGCCTTGCGATAGTGGCCTGTGATATTCGCAACGTACTCTGGCGTTTTAAGACGTCCTTCGATCTTTAGCGATCGCACGCCCGCGTCGATCAAATCGGGAATCGCTGCGTATCCCGCCAAGTCTTGCGGACTTAGCAAATAGCGTTGGTCGCCCAAGTCACGGTACTTGCCATCGCAAACCAATTCGTAAGGCAAGCGGCACGCCTGCGCGCACTGTCCTCGATTTGCGCTTCGTCCGCCCAACGATTCACTCGTCAAACATTGTCCCGAATACGCCACGCACAGTGCGCCGTGGATAAAGACCTCCAAGGGCATGTCTGTTGCCAAAGCAATCTTGCGGATCTCGGCAACCGACAATTCACGCGCTAGCACTACACGCGCCAACCCAATTTGCGCAGCAACCGCAATGGTCTCTGCGCTGGTCAGGCTCATTTGAGTCGATGCATGAATTTCCAGCTCGGGACAAATCGTTCGCACCAACCGCGCGACGCCAAAGTCTTGAATCAACACTCCATCGACACCCGCCTCAGCGACTTGCTCGACAACATCCACCAGTCGAGGCAGTTCCGATGGAAAGACCAAGGTGTTCATCGTCACATAAGCGCGAATACCACGCGAGCGCAGCAGGCTCATCACATCGGGCAGATCTGGCAACCCAAAATTCTTGGCCCGGAACCGAGCATTGAAACCACAATCTAACCCAAAGTAGATTGCATCAGCACCATTTTCGATCGCCGCGTGCACACACTCCCAGTCACCAGCGGGAGACAGCAGTTCAATATTTTCGGATGTTTGGTCGTTCATCCCCAGAGTATGGCTTCTGGAGCTCGGATTGGGAATTGATTTAATGAGACGAAGCCAAAGATCAGATCACTGGCGACTGCGGTGGCAGCTGCAGCCAATGCCGTGTTCTACCGTTGCCTGGATCGTCATCCCGCTCTCGTTGTCGTGCCAATAAAACGGGGCCCGCGGGGCGCTGCTGCCGAAGCGGTTCATCCGATTGGCTTCGTAGGTTTCACCGTTCGCGATCACATACTGGATTTTTTCGGTATCGCGAATTCGCTTGGTCGGATCGGCGCCCCGTTGATAGATCACCAAATCTGCCAGCTTGCCTTTTTCGATCGAGCCCAGATCACCGTCCAATCCCAAGTACTTTGCACCGTTGATCGTTCCACATGTCAGTGCTTGCATCGGCGTCATACCGCCCTGCACGAAACTCCACATTTCCCAGTGAGTACAAACGCCATTGAGTTGACCGTGCCCGCCCGCCTGAACCAGACCGCCTTGAGCGACAACCTGCTTTGCGATCTCAGCGACGCGTATGTGGTTGTAGTCTTCGTCGGGAGACTTCTGGCGACGACGTGATCGTGGATTCAGAACGTGAGGCGGAATGAAAGTCTGCAGACGCGGGTGCAACCACAGGTCATCAATCTGGTACCAATACTGTTCGCCAGAAATTCCTCCATAAGCAACATTCAAAGTCGGCGTGTATCCAACCCCGGTATCGCGCCAAAGATCCATGACGTCATCGTAAGCCGTTTGCACCGGCAGCGTATGTTCGATTCCTGTATGACCGTCAACGATCATGGTCATGTTATGCATGAAAGTCGATCCGCCTTCGGGAACCACCATCATGTTCATCTCTCGTGCAGCTTGCAGTATTTGTTGTCGCTGATCACGTCGCGGCTGATTGTAGCTTTTGACAGTGAATGCACCTACGGCTTTCATGCGGCGCAAATGGAATTTCGCATCGTCCAGGCTATCCACCTGCGCTTTGAAGGCTCCTGTCGCGCCGTACAAAATTGTTCCCGTCGAAAAAGTGCGCGGCGCCGTGATCGTTCCCGCCTTTGTCATTTCACTGGCAGCAAAAATACTGTGCGTATCATTGCTTGGGTCGTGAACAGTGGTCACTCCGAAAGCCAATCGTGCATAGTCAACCCAGTTTTGCTGCGGCGTGATCCCAGTGGACGCTTGCGCGCCATGAGCATGTGTGTCAATAAAACCGGGACTCACAGTCTGCCCCTTGGCATCGATTTTGAATGCGTCCGTTGGAATCTCTACCTTGCCGAATTTGCCAACCGCAACAATGCGATTGCCTTGGATCACGATACAGCCGCGATCGATCACGCCCGCCTTGCCCATCGTTACGATTCGCGCATTGACAATCGCAATTGAACCCTTCGGCTTAGCATGATCATGCTGAAAACCAATCGCGACTTCGGTGACCTTCGGCTCTTCTTCGCCCAACGGACATGTGAATAGATTCGGTCCCAAGCTCCAATGCACACTGCTGCTATCGCCTGAAAAATGGATGAAGTCGCCTGCTTCGCTGCTGACCCGTTGGATCGGCAAACCCTTTGCATCGGGGCCAACCGAAATCGTCTTTCCTGCCATCACAAAAGGCGCGACATGAACATGAAACCGCTCGATAAAGGCAATCGACTTTCCGTTAGGAGCAACTCGAAAATCGGTTGCCCACACACTTGTATAGTGAACTTGTTGGTCATTGCCGCTCAAATCCATCGAACAGAGTTTTAGATTGTCCGCGTCCTTGCCAGAGTCGTTTTCGGTGTAGAAAACGCGAGCGTTCGAATTTCCGAAATGTGGATTCGAACCGCCCTTTGAAATTCGCTTTGGTTTTCCGTCGCGCGCCGCAACGCTGTACAGGCCAGGGTCTTGTGACCACAGCGACGATGTGATCCGCCCGCCGGTCACTTTTTGATAGACAACCGTTTTTCCGTTCGGTGCGAACACCGGTTTCACATAATGGCCTGGCTGCTCAGTCACCCTCCAGTTTTCATCCACACCCACATCAACCGAAGCGATGCGAACGGATCCCAATGTTTGATCGTTCCAAGTCGAATACACAATGTGTTGACCGTCGCGAGAAAAGCTGGGGTAAAACTCAAAGTGTTGATCGTGGTCGGTCAACCGACGCGGCTTGCCGTCTGGCAAATCCTTTACATAGATGTGCCCGAGAGCTTGATAGGCAACGCGATCACCTTTCGGCGAAACCGTCACCCACCGCAACATTTTTACATCGAACTTGTCTTCGCCAACGGGGATCGGAAAGCGAACCGCGGGCTTGATCGTGCGACGATCCTTGATGTGAAACGGGATCACCTTGGCCGAACCGTCAGCGATCTTGATTCGGCGAATCTTTCCCTTGGCCCATGCGATGATGAACTTGCCATTGGGTGTCCAAGCGAATGACGGATAGACGCCGTGGATCGCCCAAGCTTCCTGCATATCGCGTTCCAACAAATCGTAGACCAAACGTACTTTGCCTGACTCCAAATCGTACAAGTGCAATCCGGTCTTGGCACCAACACGTCGGACAAAGGCTAGTGTTTTGCCATCGGGCGAAGGCGTTGGACGGCAAGCACCACCTGGGCCACGAATGATGGTTTCCGTTTCGCCAGTCGCCAATTCCAAACGCTTGATCGCGTAGATTCCCTTGGTCGAATCCTTGTCGTATTCGAAAGTCGATCCAGGTGTCGCATCCAGACAATAGTAAACGTACTTTCCGTCGCGCGAGTAAACGGGTTCATTGACGTCTTTCTGTTCGTTCGCTTTCTTGGTCAACTGCAGACCAGCGCTAGCGCCTTTTGAGATCGCGTCTCGATGAAACATCCAAATCTCGCCTGCCCCCAATGACCTGCGACTTGTGAAGTGCTTGCGCGCAACGATGTACTTGCCATCGGGCGACCAAGCGGGACCATTGATCAAGCGATACGTTTCGTCGGTGACCTGAGTGGGGTTCTTTCCATTGGCGCCGATAACCCAAATATTGTCGCCAGCCTTTGTACTTTTGCCGTGACGATCGCTAGTAAAAGCGACCTGTTTTCCATTGGGACTGAACCGCGGCTGCATGTCCCAGGCAACACCTGAAGTCAGCTTCTTTGGAAAACCACGTTTCGCCTTGCCGTCGGCACCACTGATTGGCATCTGGTACAAGTCGCCCAACAAGTCAAAAACGATCTGCTTGCCGTCAGGGCTGACATCCAAGTTGATCCAGGTGCCTTCGGTTGTATCGATCGGCTGCTGACGATTAGGACCCGGTGTGGATTCAATATTCCACTTGTCCGCATCGTCTTTTTGCGAGGTCTTTTCGTGCTTGTGTTTCGCAGAACCGGGCTTGGCTTTTCCAGCTTTTCGATTTTTGGCCATCACCGGGGCGGCTTGGGCGACTGCCAAAATCAACACGATCAAAAACGCCGAATGTTTAAATTGCACTATCAAGAACTCTGTTTCGAAAAGCGAGTTGGGACGAATTGGGCACAAGCACAGTCTAATCAGTGAAGTCACAAGATCCGCCGATCACGCCGGATTTATCTTCACTCTCATCGCTACACTTCGGACACCGATAGTAACCGGATAACTACTTCAGCCGGACTCGGCAAAGGTAGCTGTCAGCGGTGATGTAAAGCGTTTTGCGGTCAGGGCTGAAGGTACAGTTGCTGGTTCGGCCGCCTGTAATCAATCGGCCAAGCAATTTGCCGTCCGGCCGAAAGACGTAGATAGCGCCTGGTCCGCTTCCAAAGATCGTGCCGTCTTTGGCAATCGCCAAACCATCGGGCAAGCCTGGAAACTCACTCATGTATTGCTTGGCGTTGAAGATCACTTTGCCTTCGCCGAGTGTCTGGTCAGCTTTGATTGGAAACGACATCCAGATCGGATTTTCAGGATCACTTTGGGCAACGATCAATGTTTTTTCGTTAGGCAAGAGACCAATTCCGTTGGGCCGCGCTAGCTGCTTGGTTAACAAATGCAATTTGCCATTTGGATCCAAACGATAGACACCGCAAAAATCCAATTCGCGTGACGGGTCTTTAGCTCTTTCAGGTAAACCGTAGATAGGATCTGTGAAATAGATCGAACCTTTCGAATCGAAAACCAGATCATTCGGACTGTTTAGACGTCGACCTTGATAGTTATCAACCAAAGTTCGCTTGCCACCATTTTTGGTCAAAACACTGACGCGACGGTCGCCATGTTCGCAGGCAGTCAATCGGCCTTTCGAGTCTAGCGCCAAACCGTTCGTACCAGGCTCCAAGCCGTAGTAGGTAACACCGGTGTATCCACTTGGTCGCATGAACAATTCGGTGCCGCGCGATTCAGACCATTTGAAAATACTGTTGCGCGGAATATCAGAGAACAACAAGTGCCCGCCATCGTCGTCGGCAACCCACACAGGTCCTTCGGTCCACGTGAACCCGCCCGCCAGAACTTCGACCTTCGCGTCAGCATCAACGTACGCGTCCAGCCCCGGGTCAAGCCGTTCTATGCGGCCAATGGATTTTGGAGTCTGCGCGAACGCGGTGCTCGTGAGCAGCAAGGCTCCAAGCATGATTTTACAAAGTGCTTGCATGATTCTGTCATTGCGTGACTAGGAAGTTGGACGTCAGCAAAAAATTGTACTTCGCACATCAGCACCAGTGGGTATCGCTTTTGAGCATATTGGCGGCGAAGATTGAATCCAGGTAGTTCGATGTTGCTTATTCACGCTGCAGGAGTGACAATTCGAGTTGGACGGGGCGACCGGAAGTAGAAGTGATCCTTGGAGAACGAGTGATGTTAAAACGATTGGTACTTTGCCTATTTGCGATGCCGGGACTGATGGCAAATGCGGACGACTGGCCGCAGTGGCGTGGCGTCAATCGCAATGCATCGCTTAGTTCTCAGGAACAAATCGAATCGTTGCCAAGCGACAAAATCGAATTGTCTTGGAGCGTTCCGATTGGCGGCGGCTACAGTGCGCCTTCGGTTGCAAAGGGCCGCGTTTATGTGATGGACCGAGGATCGGCGGATGCCACCAGCGAAATCGAACGCGTGCTGTGCTTTGATGCGGCAACCGGCAAAAACATTTGGGATCACACCTACGAAGCCAAGTACACGATCAGCTATCGAGCCGGTCCCCGTGCCGCCGTGACCATTCAAGACGACAAAGTCTATTCGGTTGGTGCGATGGGCCAATTTCATTGTTTGGACGCAGCATCTGGCGATGTGATTTGGATGCGTGACTTGGCGAAAGACTACGCCGCAAAAATGCCCATCTGGGGAATCACTGGTTCACCGTTGGTCTACAAAGGCATTGTCATACAAATCGCGGCCGGAAGTAGCGATGACTGCGTCGTTGCCCTCGATGCGCAGACGGGCAAAGAAAAATGGCATGCCTTGAATGAACGTGCTGGGTACAGTTCGCCGATCTTGATTCAGCAAGGCGGCCAAGATGTCGTGGTCTGTTGGACTGGTGAAAGCGTCACTGGTTTGGATCCCGTTTCCGGCAAAGTATTTTGGAGCGTACCGATGCTGCCGCGCAAGATGCCAATCGGCGTGCCCACGCCAGTCGTCAGCGGAAACAAATTGTTCGTTGCCAGTTTTTACGACGGGTCAATGGTCGTCGATTTGGATCCGGAAAAACCAATGGCCAAGAAAGCATGGGCTCGCGCGGGTGTGAGCGAAAAGAATACGGACGCGCTGCACAGCATGATTAGCAATCCGATTATCAAAGGCGATCATATCTATGGCGTCGATTCGTATGGCGAACTTCGATGCTTGGACTTAAAAACAGGTGATCGCGTTTGGGAAAACAAAACCGCCGTCAGACGCAGCCGGTGGGCAACCATTCATACGATCCAAAATGGTGATCGTGAAATCATGCTGAACGAACAAGGTGAGCTAATCATGGCGACGCTGTCACCCAAAGGTTATGCCGAGCACTCGCGAGCAAAACTGATTGCGCCGACAAAACTTCAGCTTAATCGCCGCGAAGGCGTCACCTGGGCGCACCCTGCGATCGCAAATGGGCACATCTTTGCTAGAAGCGATCGCGAACTTGTGTGTGCAAAGATTTCAGAGTAGAGCGACTCGAATGACACAATCCGAAACCAATTCGACGAATCCGTATCAGGCTCCACAGGAGACTTCGGATAGACCACTTATTCGAACACGGCCGCAGTTTGTGGGCGGTTTTCCTGCAATCGCTGGTATCGGATTGGTCGCTGGAGTCATTATCGGTTCGCTGGTGTTCATTTCGTTCAACGATGCGACACCGTTGTCGCTTTTTGGATATCCGTTTCTGGGAATCTTTGCAGCGATCTTCGGCGTGTTTTGCATCGTGCGTCCAAGCAGCATGCCGATTCCCGGCCGACTCCTTTTGTCGTTAATGTTAGCGGTGCCAGCATACGTTGTCTTTATTCCGATTTGCACGATCACTGGTGGTCTTACAGCATCAACCATTGGTACGGTGGCCGGAGCCTACCACCCGGCATTCGTAGGAGTCGTGCTTGCGTCAGTACTTGGGGTAGTGATTGTGCTGCTGGCAACCGCCGGTGTGATTCGGTCCTGGATCAAAGTGCCCCAAGAATCGTTAATGAGTGATACTGTTGACGACAATCTTAATCCGTGAGTTTGTCAGCTACGGATATCGCCATAAACAGCCGGTGAGGACCAAACAAAGGCATGTGGCAAAATCCAATCAAAAGGGCAAGAAAATACTGGCAGGATTTAATGCCGGTAATTCCCACAAAGTGCTGATGACAGGGGCCGCGATACTCCATGGTTTCGACTAGCGGTGCTGAAAAGCACACTGACTGAACTAACGGTCTGAATTCGCTTTGGGATCGTTATTCGGTCTAGATGATCCGCGTTGACGTTGCCTACCGCGAAACTATAGTCCAGCGTCAGAGTCCCGAATGGACGATCAAGAGTTGCAGTGCGCGTCGTTGAATCGCGCCCGACGCGTTCGATATTTGTTCTTTGCTTGGCACCTATGTTACAGTTTTTTCGGTTGCGAACCGCGACCGCCAAAGATGACTTGCTTTCAGGTCTTACCGTCGCACTCGCCCTGGTGCCAGAAGCGATTGCTTTCGCCTTTGTGGCAGGAGTTTCACCTGTAATCGGGCTGTACTCAGCCTTCTTTATCGGCTTGATCTCTGCAGTCGTTGGCGGACGGCCAGGAATGATCTCGGGTGCCACCGGCGCCATGGCCGTTGTCATTGTCGGGCTCGTTTCCATTCACGGCATCGAATACTTGTTTCCCGCAGTCATATTGTGCGGCCTGTTACAAGTTCTGATCGGTGTCTTACGTATGGGAAAACTGATTCGGTTTGTGCCTCACCCAGTGATGCTTGGCTTTGTGAACGGTTTGGCGATCGTGATTTGCTTGGCGCAGCTGGGAAGCTTCAAAACACTTGATATGTCCAGCGGAAAGTTGGCATACCTTCAGGGTTTGCCGCTTGCCATCATGCTGGGTCTCGTTGCGTTGACGATGGCGATCATTTGGCTGCTGCCAAAAGTAACAAAAGCGGTTCCACCATCGCTTGTCGCCATTGTCACGGTCAGCCTGATTTCGGTCGCAGTCAACTACGGCGTCGTCGGAGACTCGGATAAACCGAATACGGTTTTGACAGTCGGTGACATGCTAAATGCCAACGCCGCAGCTGCAGAAAACGAAGGCAGAGTCCTGGCAGCCGAAGTCGAGAGTGAAATGAAAATCACGCTTGTATCGAACGTCTCCGTTGCCTCGGAAGCCAGCATTCCTGAGACGGTCGAATCCAAGACAAATGCATCCGCCGAATCCGATGCACCCAAGAACTCAGCGTCCATTAGCGGTGGACTGCCACAGTTGTTTTTCTTTCAGTACTTGGTTCCACCAATGAATCTGCAAACTCTGTGGATTGTGTTTCCATTTGCGTTGACGTTGGCGGCCGTTGGATTGATCGAATCGTTGATGACGATGACATTGATCGACGAGATTACCGAGACCCGTGGTCGTGGAAACCGAGAGTGCATTGGTCAAGGCGCGGCCAATATCGTTTGCGGTTTGTTCGGCGGAATGGGTGGTTGTGCGATGATTGGCCAGTCACTCATTAATGTCAACTCAGGCGGACGTGGGCGTCTTTCGGGCATCACCGCTGCGGTTTGTCTGTTGATGTTCGTGCTGTTCTTAGCACCTTGGATTCAACAGATCCCAATGGCAGCACTTGTGGGTGTGATGTTCATGGTTGTGATCGGGACATTCGAGTGGGCATCGCTGGGAATGTTTCAGCGAATGCCAAAAGCGGACATGTTCGTGATGGTGCTTGTGGCAGGCTACACGGTCTTCATGCACGACTTGGCGACAGCTGTCATTTTGGGTGTGATTGTTTCGGCGTTGGTGTTCGCATGGAAACATGCCATGCACCTTGGTGCCGATATCAGTTTGAACGAACATGGCAGCAAAATTTACCAATTGCACGGACCGCTATTCTTTGCGTCGGTTTCGTCATTCAAGGAATTGTTCAATCCTGCCGTCGACCCAGACGATGTTGTGATCGATTTCTACTACACCCGTGTGTACGATCAATCAGGCTTAGAAGCGATCAACATGCTGGCAGAGAAATACAAGACGCGTGGTAAGCGATTGCACTTGACCCACCTGAGTAGCGAGTGCCGATCACTACTGGATCGCGCCGGCGAATTTGTCGAAGTCAGCGTATCCGAGGACCCGCAGTACCATGTGGCAACCGATCGACTGGGCTAGCACGAGTCGCAAGTGGGTAAAACAGTCTCGATCATTTCGGTAACCCGACTCGTGAGTTTTGGGGTTGCGCTTTTAAAAAATGAATCGAGATTCGTTTGATCGATCGTGTTCAACAACTAGAAAACCAGCTGCGAAGCAGCGACAGCATGTAGCCTCGGGCATTAGCCCGAGGTTACGGCGTCCCCTATCCGTACCGTTTTTTCCG
>CAYNNP010000217.1:0-11459 GCA_964398215.1 uncultured Pirellulaceae bacterium
TTTCTCAAACGGGTTTTGCTAACTCGTTTTCTAGGATTGATTCCAGACGAGAATTTCGCCTTTGCCGGGAACCGATTTGTCGCCACAGTATCTTGTGTAACTGCCTTGGCTGGCTTGGTAGGGAAGATCGATTCCATGTTCGGATGAAAAATGCTTGGCGTACACGTTCATGAACGTTGGGTTGTATTGGGCGCTCTTGCGGAATGTTGGCATCATCTGAATCGGCTGTAGCGAAATGATCGTGCCGCGAACCATCCAGGCTCCCGTGCGGATCTCCGCGCCTCCTTTCAAGACAATCGTGCCTCCTTTCATCTGCAGACCAGCGAAGTCACGTACCTTGCCGCCCACGACGACCGTACCGCGTTTCATTCGAATCCCGACTTCGATACCCGCATCACCATCGATCAGAATCGTTCCGCCACTCATTCCCGCACGACTACCACGATACGCGCCGCCAACTTGTCCGCCAGCGGTGCCATGAATACGGATCAAGCCATCGGTCATTTCCGCGCACAGCCAATCGCCTACATTTCCATTGACTGTGATCCGCCCGCCCGTCATATAAGCCCCCAGGTGCATGCCAATGTCACCATCGATCGTTAAGCTGCCGCGACTCATTCGCTGCCCAACCATTCGGACGCGGTGCAAATCACCAACGACTCGTACATCCTCACTGCGTTCGCCATCGATATCGAAAAAATCGCCGATCGTGAGTTTGCGTTTGCCGTGGTACACGAACATGGCCGCTATCTCGTCGCGCGACGCGTCCGCGAATACATCCGGACAAATATTTTCGGCTTCAAGTGTAACCGTGGGCTTTCGTTTTAAAGTAAGAGTGATCACGGCAAGAGCAGGAGGTGTCTGAGATGAATGGAATTCGAGAGTTTCCAGAAAACGGCGCGTGGAACAAATCCCAGCGAGCTACGTCGGGTCGATGCAGTCTTGGATTTCTGGTTTTTCAATGCGCTGCATTTCGACCGGATAATTCTCGAACTGCATGGTATAGCAATCCTCGAACAACGGTTTTAGGTAGTCATCGGTGCCGGGGTCATAGTCTGGCATCGTCATGAACTCGCTTCCGATTGGTGTTTCGCGGATGTCTCCATCTTCGACCACAATTTCACCGGCTTTGAACACATAGCGAGGATGACCAAACATGTGTTCGACATCCTCGGACGGATTGTAAATCACAAGATCCGCATCCTTGCCAACGCCCAAGTTGCCTTTCTGATGCAACCCGAGTGCTTTCGCGGGACCTGCCGACATGATGATCGCGATTTCATACAAAGAATACTCGCGGCTGATCTCGGGCAACGTGATCCGGCTCTTGATCTTGGTTGGCAACTTCTTCATGCATTCATTGCGAAAATCGGCGCACATCAGCAACTTGACAATCTCTGGATACCGCCAAAAACACGCCCCGTTGGGATGATCGGTCGACAAGAACACGCGCCACGGGTCGTTGATCAGCAACAGCAATTCCAGCCCCACTGCCCACTGCACAGCGTTCACCAAATTGCTGGGCTTGTAGGTGTAAGGCACGATCCCGCAACCCGTTTCGTTCTCGACATCCAGGTTGCCCCATTTGCGTCCGGTCAGTTTGTACAACAAGTGTTGCCATGGTCCATCGGCAGTGATAGTCACAGTGTCGCCGAACAGAACCGCCCCAGCATCAGTCGTCATGTTGGGACTTGCGTTGAAGTGCTCGGCAAGCCGCGCGGCTTCGCTGCGCATGGTGCCCCAGTCGTCACCGCCGTAGGCGTGGTACTGCAGGTGCGCCAAATGAGCGCGTTTGCCCTCCAAGTGTTTCATCGTTTCAATTGTGGTTTCAACATTGCCTGGCGCGCCCAAGTTATTGCAGTGCAAATGGACTGGGTGTGGCAAACCAAGTTGATCGCAGAGCGAAGCTAGGTGCCCAACGATCTTTCCTGGCGTTAGATTTTTGTACCCATCGACCGGTTCCGACAACTTCTTTGCATCGTTACCGTACTTCCAAGCCTTCACACCGCCAGGGTTGACCGCTTTGACGCCGAACGCTTTGGCAGCGGTGATGTACCACGCCAAAGTATTCTTTGCCTGTTCCATCTCGCCGGCTTCCATCTGCTCGAGCAAAATCTCGTTGTTGGCCATCAGCACCAAGAGACTTTTGTCGACAATCGGAATATCCGCAAGTTCTTCGTGTGTGTGTCGCGCCGAAAGAACAGGCACCGCGGCTTCGTTGACGGTCGTCCACCCCATGCCAGCGTACAAATAACCGGTCGCGAACGTGGTCGGCGCCATTCCGCCGATGCCACCACGAATGGTTTTGGACTGGATGAACGCCAACGTGCGTCGATGGTCTTCGGGAGTCATCGCGCGGGCAAAGTTGATCGAACCGCCAGCGACGTGCGTGTGAACATCAACGCCTCCCGGAAAGATCACCATGCCGGTGGCGTCCAAAGTTCTCGGGCTGTCAGCAAGTTCGACGAAGCGGCCATCGTCAATGCAGAGATCTTTTTTTTCGCCGTTGATTCCGTTTGCGGGATCGTAAACCGTGCCGCCTGTAATGCGAAGCATGTTGGGTTTGGGATTCGGGTTTTCGCTTCACCTTCCCAGCCGGGAGGGTCGGGCGCTTTCGCACCAATTAAGTTTTGCCAGTATCGAAACGAGATTCTCGCTTTTACAAGCGCCCGCTCACGTCTGGCGTCGAATTTCTTCGCTAAGGCTGTGTTGCCAAAATCTGGGGGCGTTCACCAGCCCAATCAGGTTTCTTGGCAATTGCTTCTTTGATTCGGCGAACAATTTCTTCGTCGCTAGGATACGGCGAGTTGATTGCTGGACGCAACGGCATCGGGATTTCATCCATCCGGTAGGCGGTTCCTGGCGCCGCAATTCCAGCGGGCGCCGTTGTTATATGGACCTTTGCCAGTTTACTGGTGTGCGTTACGTGCGGATCCAAAACGATCGTTGGAATTGCCGCCAAGTGATCGATCGCCGGTTGAGGCATCGTCGCACCGGGATCGGCACCAATGATAAAAGCGCAATCGGTATCGCCTCGGACCAACACATCAACCGTCGAATATTCGCCTGGGTTGTATCGGGGATAACCGCGGTGCATGGAAATCCCAAACGGGAAACCTGTTTGCCAACGCATGATCACATCAGCACCCGTCACGTTCCCATGGCCACGCATCGGCATCGCAACAAACTTGGTGAACGCATTCATCTCCGCAGCCAGCGTCAATAGCGCGGCGCTGTTCATGTGTTTTCCGCGTGTCATGGAAAGCCCCATGCCAAAAAAGAACACGCCAAACTTCGCGCCCTTCATCTTGGCGACAAACTCATCCAATTCGTCTCGAGTCAAACCTGTTTCAGCGATTTGTTCATCGCCGATAGGTTCATCCTTGATCATCGCTCGCAAAATGGTGATCAACTCAAAATCTTTATTAGGTCGAACTTGCAAAAACACGTTTGCGGCTTTGGCGCTTTTGGTTTCGCGAATATCAACCAAGTAACACGTGCGATCCTTACGACCATTGGGCAGAAATTTACTCTTCTGCATCAACGTGTATTTTGTAAAGTGACGCGGGTGGCATTCAGCAGGGTTGCCGCCCCAGTACACAATGAAATCCGCTCGGTTCTTGACTTCACCAAGCGTACAAGTGACTTTGCCGCCCAACTGGGCTGCGATCTCCGTTGGCCCATGTCACAAGGACGTGTGGCTATCCACGATCCCGTTCAAGAGATCGGCCATCGCCACACATTCCTTCTGTGCTTCGCAAGTCGTATTGCTCATCCCATACACCAGCGGCATATCGGCTTCGTACAAGCAATCAGCTGCAACCTGAATTGCTTCTTCGACCGTGGCTTGTTTGCCATCGATCATTGCCGCCGGATACTTTGCGTCGCCCGTGTGATTCAGAAACCACGCCTTGCCCAGCACGCATGCTTTTTTCGCTTGATGGATTTTATTGCCATCAGAATGCAATTCAATATCGTCGCACACACAGCCGCAAAAAGTGCAGGTGGCATTGTTGATGACGTTAAGATCCATCGGAATCAAGCATTCTGTTTCAGGGTTTGTTTTTCAGTCAGGTCGCTTCACTGGCAGAAAACACCAGCGATTTTGGTATCGCACACCAACTACTGACTTGCGTCTTGATCTGTGTCGTTGTCTTGATCATCCGAACTGGATGAAGGAACGGTGAACGTTCAGCCAAGCGCCCGGCCTTGGCAACTACCTCGCACGCGGCGTGGCATGAATCGGCCCTCGGCAACTTCTTCCCAAGCCGCCACGTCGGGTGGCTGATTGATCTGGAAGTGCGGCGAATCTTCACCGCTCATATCGATTTCTTTTTTCATCATCACTCTCTTGAGTCAAAGTCGTTGGTCGGTTCAGTCGATGAGTTCCACATCGACTTCCCATCCTTTACTAGTTGGCATGCCAGTGCCATCGGTTTCGCCGCCCATCAATTTGCAGGTCGGTGGCCCATAGGGGACAAACGCCATCCCGGCAGGAACCTTTCCCGTTTCGCAAACAAACTCCGCTTCGCCAAACTCGGTTCGAATCCGAATCGAATTGCCGTCTTCGGCTCCCAGAGCCGCCATGTCATCGGAGTGCAAGGAAACAGTCGTCGTTATTTTCTTGTACTCGTCGCCATATTTGCCAATGTTGACTTGAACGCCCTGCTTTGCGGTTCGCATCGGCATCAATAGTAATCGGATGTGGGACATGGAAAGTCTACAAGAAACGGATTTGGAATCGATCCACAGGATTCTATGCAAAATTGGCGTGAAACGGACAGACAACTTCGCCTACAAAGACCATCATGTCCCCAAATCACACTGAAGGTTTCTAATGCGCAAGCCCAAGATGCGTTAGAATCGCAGCCTGAAACCTACTTTCGCAAAACCCTTCGCCACCAACGGGGACGATCATGCGGCAAATTTTATTGTTACTTGTCTGCTGTTTGCTCAGCAGTCCGTTTGCCAATTCTGCTGAACCGACCGTTTTGTTTGATGGTACATCGTTGGCCAAGTGGGATTGTCGTGACGGCGCATGGGTGATCGAATCGGACAAGTCATTAGGATGCCGAATGGAGACAACGGAGACGAAATCCGGCAAGCCGCGTACCAAGGGCATGGGATATCTGTGGTCGAAACAGGCTTACGGCGATTTCGAGCTGTCGTTTTCCTACAAGCTTTCGAATGACTGTAACAGTGGCGTGTTCTTTCGTACGGATCCCAAGAACCCGGTCCAAGGCGGCTTTGAAATCCAGCTACTGGACGACAAAGGCACCAAGGGCGCTACTCGGAAACCCAAGAATTCAAACGGTGCGTTTTACGATTGCCAGGCCGCTTCAAGCAGCCCCGGCAAACCGGCTGGCACTTGGAACCAAGCAGTCCTGACTGTCCGAGGATCGAAGGGACGTGTCACGATTAACGGCCAAGTCTGCAACGAGTTTGATATCGACCAATGGGTCACGGCGAACAAGAACCCCGATGGCACGCCTAACAAATTCAAGACTGCGCTCAAGGATTTGCCTCGAAGTGGTCACATTGGTTTTCAAAACCACGGCCAGTCTGTGTGGTTCAAAAACATTAAAATTCAAACTTACTAAACTTCCATCCCCATCGGTTATCCGAAAGGACAAAAATTCATGCCCAATATTGGTCCTATGATCGCGGCATCTGCGAAACTTGGCGTCGGCTATGCTTCCCGACTTCTGAATGATGTGACAGCTGAACAGTTCGCACGCTTTGCGAAAGTCGGCGATACCGTGATCGAATCGAACCATCCCTCGTTCATCCTAGGACATTTGTCTTTGTATGCTCCAAGGATCATCGAAGAACTTGGTGGTGACCCGGCTGCGATCACGCCGACGCAAAAATTCCAAGACGTGTTCACGCAGGAAGTCAGCTGTGTGGATGATGTCGACGGAACGGTTTATCCAGCGATGGACGAAGTTACCAAGACGTTTTTTGACGGCTATGAAGCGGCCATCAAAATGTTGAACGAAGCGGAGGACGAACTCTTTCTGCAGCCAAACCCAAATGAATCGATGCGCAAACGGTTCGAGACCAAAGGCGCGATGCATGGTTTCTATGTTGGCGGCCATGTCATGATGCACATGGGACAACTGAGCGCTTGGCGCCGAGCGGCTGGCCTGGGCCCTGCCTAGTTTCCAGCTCAGAATTGGAACCTTTCCCCGTTCGCGACCAGCGAACGCGCGATTGCAACTTCAACGACCAGATGCAATCGCAGTGAATATTTTTCGCAAACAAGATGATCCGTGGCACGTTACTCTCGCAATCCTGTCGTAACAGGAAATCACATTTCAGACTCGGGCTGCTTTCATTCTGAACACGAGCGAAAGCGGTTAGGTACGATCGATTTGCGCGGTGCCCATGGTCGGCATGGGCGTGACGGCATGAGTTTCCATACCGCGTCCGGTCGTGCTGGCGCGAACGGACAACGTGGTGGTGACGCAAGTCGCTCCAGCCCAGGCAACCCCGGCGGGCACGCGGATATCATTCTTTTCTACGGCAACCGTAGCGATCCAAATTCGTTCGCGATCCAAGGCTCTGCGTCCCAGGGCAGCACGCAGATCGTCACCGTCAATGAATCGCTGGCCATCAACGATGACGGCTACTTGTTCTTTGAATGTAAAGGCGGTTCTGGAGGAAACGGAGGTCGTGGCGGTGATGGGCAACCGGGAACAACGGGACGCCGAGGCCGCAATGCAACCCGTTTCAGCAGAGGCGGCAACGGTGGTCCAGGCGGTGACGGCGGCAACGCTGGCAATCCTTCTGATGGTGGTTTTGCCGGTGATGGTGGCGTGGTGACCTTGCGAGTTTCCGAAGACGATCAAGGCCTACTGATGCTGGCCAAAGGAAACTTGCTGCCCGGCGACATTGGTTTTGGCGGCGAACCTGGTCGCGGCGGCAAGGGTGGTCCAGGCGGCGCCGGCGGCAGTAGTTACCACTGGACGGAAACCAGAACTTATCGCGACGCAAACGGCAATACGCGCACTCGGACCGTGTTCAAATCGAATCCCGGTGGGTTCTCTGGACGCCGCGGTCGCGACGGCGCAAACTCGTCGTACCGCGCCAAAGACGGTCAACCTGGTCTGCCCGGCCGCTTGCGGATCATTGTCCAAGGCCCCAATGGCGATGCCCACTACGATTCGCCTTACAACTTGGAGCTTGTCACGTTCGATATCGCCAGCGAATATTCCGTCATCGAACCTGACAGCCTCGTTTCACTGGACAATTTAAGATTGCGAAATTGTGGTGGGATGCCAACGCCACCGAACTACAAAATTCGCGTCTACCTCGAATCTGATCGCTGGATCACAACACCTGAAGCAGATTTGGTTTTGCAGCAGTCGATTGAACCAGGCCAGGAGTTCACTTTTGCTGACAGTGGAATTCGATTTCGCTTTGCAGATTTTTGCGTCGACAAACCGCGTGCACGCCCCTTTACTTTAAAGCACCCTGTCAGCCCGGTCTCGCGGATGGAAAGCGGAATTGGACGTCCGTTTCGCCGATTCGAGAATGCGGAAACGGTCAAAGTCGAATTCCCTGTTCAACTCAAAGCGATCACTTGTTTGAACAGTCTAGCCCCCGGCGAATCGACTCGCGTCATTTGGGCTGTCACGAACGTTGGCACCGAGACGTTCGACCACAAACTAATGCATCGCGCCGTGCAAAGTCACGCGCGGTACTTGGGTGGTGACATCCAAAACGAACACATTGTGTTTTTTGACAACGAAAACGGTTTGCATGACCTGACAACGAGTCCGATGCAGTTGCCGATCCGGGACTTGAAGCCCGGTGAAACACGTGTCGTTGAATGTCGCATTGGCGTCAAAGATGACCCACTGGTCCAGCCCTACCACGGGTTCGCAATGGGCGCGGACTTGGATTTGCAACGACCGAATTCTAGCGAGCGTTCAGAAGAATACCGCCGTGTCGATTATCGCCGTGTTTTCATACGTGTTGCGGAAAAATACCAGCGCGACGATGGATCGCGTTTTTTGCTGATTGCCAATCATCGCACGACCAATCGAGACATCGAGTTGTGGACACAAATGGCAGACTACTTTGGTAGCAGCTTGGACGTCTGGGACGTGTCGTACTACGGATTCTTTGACCTTGTTCGTGACGTTGAACAGGATGAATCGTTATTGGAACAGTGGCGCGGCATGACCATCATCGTCCCCAATAACTATTACGAAACGGCAGCGGGCCGCACCCTGGCATTCGAGCAACTTGCAAAGAGCCAGTTTCTGCATGCGGCTGCCGATCACGACATCAATTTTTACATCGTTGGCGATAGCCATACCGGTGGCGCGGACGCACTACAAAAATCATTGATCCCTGTTTCAGATCAAAAGACTCCCAAACAAGCGGAGAGCCAAAAGGAATTCCTGAAGCAGATTCACCGCTGGAGCAAGTACGTCGAGCGCACTGGAAGTGTGGTTGGTGGCGACACTCGCGATATCCATGATATTGCGGACGCTTCACTTGGCGCTGTTCACGAAATCGATATCAATAAACGCACGATCTTGTTCCAGCCCGATCGCAAATGGCTTCAGCGGGAAGCCAAAAAGCTGCAGCGAAAACTTAGCAAGATCGATCCGCTTCACCGCTGGGTCGTGGTGCATCGGTATGACACCGGCGACAGCGACACATCAACGGGCCTGTTCAAGAAACGACAAATCGGAAAACTGGAGGTTCGCCGATCCCTGGATTCGTCCAAAGGCTCTGCGGTGCTCTACGAAGTTGACGCGATTGACATGGTCGGTGACGAATTCATCACCAGCAAAGCGAATAAGCATGGAATGTTTCTCGCTTTGAAGTTCGAGGACAAAGTTGATCGGTTCATACGCTTGGTCAGCGAGCGAGTTTTTCCGCGATTCAAAGAAGAGTATATCGACCGGCCGCTTACGGATGAGGAAATCGCAGAGATCGGAAAAGAACTGTTGGATTCGATTCTGGTTGACATTTTCAATGAACAGAAAACCGCGCGCGAATGCAAGACTTGGGGAGCCGGTGGTGTCGAAAGCCTGATGCCCAAATTGAACTACCTTGCCGAGCGTTCGCTGAATTACGGCGTGACCATCGACTACATGGAAAAACACCCAGAGACGATGGATCTGCTGGTGCAGTTGATTTCACATATTCGCCACATCGCAAATGAGTCTCGCACGGTATTCGACCTAGCGATCTTTCCCACCGCTTTCTTCAAGCGATCGCGTGCTGTCAGCAAACACATGCGAAATAGAGCCGATCGAATCGCCACCAGCATCTTTGGCAAGAAACTGACTTGGTGGGACAAATGGACGGACTCCAGTGACGACTACGATCCTTTTGGCGGAACCCGCAAAAAGAGTGCCCGTGGATTGCGGCGTGATATCGCAGACCAAGCACTTGAGGGATACTTGAGCAAACTGCCGCGAGGCAAGAGTTCTCTGAAACGGTACACGGTCGCGCAAGACCATCCAGGACTGACTTACGATCCCGAGCTGTTGGCGGAGGAAAGTCGCGTGATGCCTGGGCACGTTTACGATCAGCTGGTCGCCGAAGAGTTCGCTCAAGACGTATTCCGCAAGGAAACCGAGCAAGCCGTGAAGGCACAAAGAAGCGATCTGCTGGTGCCCCTGCAAAAGCCAAAAACAATCCCTGTTCAAACTCGAACCGTTTCAACCACGAATTGACGGCAAAGATCCCGCTTCGCTCCCGCTCTCCGAGTCGAGTGGTGTCTACCTGTGTTCATTCGTGGTTTCCACACGCATTGCGACGGCTGTTAACTATCCGACTGGGCAGCGGTCTATAGTTTAGCCATGCACCGAATTGTCTGTACCGCATCTGTTTTATCGCTTTTGGTAGTTGTCACCTGCCGCGCCGATGACGCTGCGCAGCGTGGTTATGACAAGTTGATCAATCAGTCGTTTTTACCTCCCGATTTCAATCAAGAAACCGTTGACCAGGTTTGGACCAATTGGCCAGAGCCTCTTCGCAGCAAAGCGGAAAAAGCGACGCTCGAGCAGCGACGAAAGATGATATTTGATCGATACGGTTTGACGACGCGGCCAGGGGACGATTCCGGTAAACCGCTGCAGTACGTCGTTGACGACGCGGGCAATTGGACGATGAATTGTTTTTCCTGCCATGGTGGTAGTGTTTATGGAAAAATCACACCGGGCTCGCCTAATAATCGCTTTGGTTTGCAGACGATGACCGAAGAAATTCGCCGCACCAAACTTCGCTTTGGCAAACCACTCACGCGGATGGATCTTGGTTCTGTCGTGATTCCGCTGGGGACGTCTCATGGAACGACCAATGCGGTCGTGTTCGGCCAGGGGCTAATGCACTATCGCGATGAAAAATTGAATTTGATTGATCGGCCACCGGTGATGTTTACGCATCATGACATGGACGCGCCGCCATGGTGGCATTTTCACAAACGGCCGTACATTTACATCGACGGTTTTGCCCAGAAAGGTCATCGAGGGTTGATGCAGTTCATGTTGGTACCGGAGAACGGGCCAGAGTTTTTTCGTGAACACGAAGACGATTTTCGTGATGTCTACGCTTACTTGTCATCGCTGCGACCACCGAAGTACGAAGGCAAGATTGATGTAGCTTTGGCGGAGCAGGGCAGACGAGTGTTCAATGCAAATTGCGCGCAGTGTCATGGCACGTACGGCGACAAAGGGACCTATCCAAATCGATGCATACCGCTTGATGAGATCGGTACGGACCCGGTTCGTTGTGAAACGCTGGAGGTCGCTGGTCGACAGAAATACGCTAACAGTTGGTTTGCAAATGCTGGCGAAGCGGACGAGCAGAAAACGATCATTGATCCAGGCGGCTATGTCGCGCCGCCGCTGGATGGTGTCTGGGCTAGCCCGCCGTACTTTCACAATGGCAGTGTGCCGACGTTATGGGATGTGCTGAACCCCAGCGAACGCCCCGTCGTTTGGCGACGAACTTCAGAAGCAATCGACGAAGAGAAAATCGGTTTTCAAATCGAGGCATTCGACAAACCCGACTTCGCCGAACCAGATGTCGCGATCAGGCGAAGTTACTTTGACACTCGCCGGTTCGGAAAAAGCAAGCAAGGACACGACTACCCAGACGATCTACCAAAGTCCGAAAAGCGCGCGGTGCTAGAGTACTTAAAGACGCTGTGAGTTTTTGTTTTGTAGGCGGCAAGGCGTTTGCAAAAACAATCACAGCGTCGGAGGTCGGCACTGAGAGGCTGGAAGTTTCTTGGGCCTCCGCCCTTTCGTTTTGAATTTCGATTTTGTCTGATGGCTGATGTGTCCAGCTAGGTTATCGGTCTCCGGGCTGCTATCGAACAAACTAACTCTTTGGTATTCAGGCCGCGCATTTAGGCCGGAGGCCGACACAACCCTAGCCCATGGCTTCAGCCATGGGACCGCATACACAACAAGCTCAAAAGGCCGGAG
>CAYNNP010000218.1:0-11426 GCA_964398215.1 uncultured Pirellulaceae bacterium
CGGCTCACGGAAATGTGCTGCGCATCAATAGACTCTTGGCGAGTTTCGTTACGTGGGTGTGGCGTCGCCTGAACTTTCGCTTGCTAATTCGGTTGCTAGTTGCTCGCGAAAGATCTTGCTGTTGTGGCGGATGTCGACGGGTAAGGGATTGTCGCGGATTACGATTTCTTGGATCGAGCGTGTGATCGGATTCCGTGAGCCCAACTCGAGCAATTCGGTTTTCAACTGACTCTTTTGCTGCTCGGTTGCTGGCTTGCTGTCGGCCAGTTCGACAATCATCACGGGGTCTTGATGGGGACGTTCGCCGCGTGGCACGAGTGCAGATCGATAGACTGCGGGATGCGTGTTGAATATCGCTTCGCAGGGAACTGTAAAGAATGTTCGCTTTCCTTTGACCACTCGATGCGTCTTGCGACCACAAAACCAAAAGCGATCTTGATCGTCTAGGTAACCGACATCGCCCATTCGATGCCAAATGCGTTCGCCATCGGCGACTTTATGAAACTGATTTTGGTCAGCTCGCACCACGTACTGTTTGGTGACCATCGGACCGGTCACCATCAGTTCGCCGATCTTGCCCTTGGGTACATCGTTGGCCTCCGAGATATCTTTTATGGGGCCATCATTGATTTCGATGATTCGCCACTGAACATCCGGAAAGCGGGTTCCAACACAAACTCCCTTTCCTTTTGCGGCTGCTGGTCCGGTTTGCGTGATGACTTGACGCGATTCGATCGACGCGATTGGCAAGGCTTCGGTTGCACCATAGGGCGTATTGATATCAGCATCGTCGGCGACAAGTTTTCGCAGTCGCAACAGCGTCGATGCGGGCACCGGCGCTCCGGCGGAAAGGATGCGTTTGAGTGTAGGAAAAGGTTTTTCGGCATCTTTTGAAGGCCGCGACTCTGCCCACCGCACGACCGTATTCCAAAGCGCCGGCGACCCAAACGCTTGGTCGACTTCCCACTGCTGGGCCGCTTCGACCAAACGTTCTGGGTTCACGTCGGCTGGCCGCGTCGGGTCCATGTCGGGAATGATCGTTGTCACGCCCATGACCGCATCGAACAATCCGAACAATGGAAAGCAAGCCAGGTCACGTGAGCCGCGATGGATATCATAACGCTCGCGAATCCGGTCAACCTGTGCATGAAATGTTCCATGCGTGTACAAGACGCCTTTCGGTGGTCCAGTACTGCCTGTGGTAAAGATCACCGCCGCATCGTCGGTACGTTGAATCTTGGGCCGTTCGATTTCGCTGGCACGTTCGCGCCCCAGTTTCTCGATCGCCTTCAGCGTCTTGCCTCTCCAAAACCAGCGTCGCCCGACGGTCACATTCCATTTTGCGTTTGGGAATCGATGGCGCAAGACCGTTCGGATAGCTTGTGCTTTAGGGATACCGACAAAACCATCGGGCTCCGCTTCACTCAAGCACTTGATTAAATGCTGACGTCCCATTCCCGGGTCGATCAAGACCACAACGACGCCAGCCTTCATCAGCGCGAGCACCAGTTCGATGAATTGGCCACTGAACGGAACCAGCATTACGATTCGCATTCCTGGACGAATGCCCCATGCAACCAAGCCTTTCGCGATTGCCTCGGTACGATCGTCCAAGTTTTGGAATGTTGTCAGCGAGTAGTCGCGCATTCCATCTGCCGACGGCGGGCCACTTGGTTCGGCGATTGCAATCGCACTGGGCATCAGCGACGCAACGATCTTTACACGTGAAGCAACGTTGCCATCAATGTCTTGGCCGCTCATTTTGAAACTCCATGGCCCGCTGTGTTAGACAATCTCGCGAGTGTTGCCACGATTTGGTCCGCAATGCAAGCGTCCAAAACCCCTTGCGCGCCTTTCCAGCCTGGGATTGCGTTGACCTCCAATACTCGTCCTTGGCCGTCGTCGCTGTCCAGCACGTCGACCGAGGCAAAGTGAAGTCCAATGTTACTGCAGATATCTAGCGCCATGGCTCTTTGCTGTTCAGAAACGTCGATCCGGTGAACGTTCGCGCCGGTGGAAACGTTGGTCCGAAAGTCACTGTCGCTTTGGCGGCGAACTGCAAACACTTCGTCGCCAACGACCAGCAACCGTGTGTCGGCACCACCTGGAGCGACAAACTTCTGGACGTAGAAAACCGCCGACAATCGCTCGAGCGTCGCAAACGTATACCACGCAAGTTGGCGATCTTTGATCCGCATCACACCGCGACCTTCGCCGCCAAAAATCGGTTTTACAATGCAATCGCCACCAAGCGAATCGAAGGCATTCATTGCGCCGATGCGAGACTGAGAAACCATTGTTTCGGGAACAGGATAGCCGAGCGCCGCAACGCGATCGAGCGTCGCGAATTTGTCGATCGCAATCTCCAATGATCGCGGCGGGTTCAGTATGCATTGCCCCTGTTCGTAGCACGCATGCAAAATTGCCAGGCGAAAAGTAATCTGCTCCAACGACCCTGCTGGCATTGTCCGCGCTAGGATCGCATCGAACTGTCGCAGCGGACCTGCTGAACAGCGATACTGGCGGCTTCCGAGTTCACCGATTTGCGCCGACAGGGATTCGTAGTCGGCAAAAGAGATTTCGCTTTTTGCGCGATCAGCGGCAGCTTTCAATTGGCCAGCATGCCATCCTTCACCACAGCCCAAAACTAGGAATTTAGATTTGCCAATCGTTGTCACCGAGTCACCCAAGAAATGATTCATGCAAGACAGCCGAATTGATCTTGCCGTTGGCAAACGTCTTTCCTGTTCGCAAATTATGGATCGTCACGACAGCAGGACTGAATAGCATCGGATCGACTTGATAAAAATCGTACTTGTAGTCTTTGAATATCTCCGCAAAAGGACGTCCGTAGTCTTTGGACGAACAACTGGGAACGCTCTCAATCACAGCTTCGATCGCTTCGTCATCGCAGTCGACAAACAAAGCCACCGTGGCCCCGTAAAGCATCGCGTCATTAGTGCGCCCGATGCCGGCAGCCATATCACCCGGTTTGGCTGGCGGGGGCAGTGGTGCATTGCCGGTTGCTGAAACGATTTTCGTCACATCAAACTTAAGCTCGTGCAGTTTGTGCATCGCCGTTTCGATGCTGCGTGCAACGACTTGAACGCTGCCCGCAATGCATGTCGACGGTGCGATCGCCAAGTGTACTTTCTGAGCAGGGACGCCACATTCCGCTGCGATCAATTCAGCAGCTGATTCGGTCAGCATTTTGTCGGATTCCAAGACTCCAACGACCGCATCGGCTTGCGCGACCAGGTCCAATTCCTTGAGCACTTCCTCACGACCGCGAGACATCCGCATCGGTCCGCTGCCCATCGCAAAAAAGTCGTCCGTCTGGACGGGCCACCCGGCGTACTGTGCTCCCAGGCAGGCTTCCAAAGGCTGATCGGTGGAAACGAAAACTGAAAGATTGCTGATCAGTGTTTTAGAATCGGCGGGAACGATCGAAATCTCGGCTCGGTCGTCCATGCACAACTTGGCAAGCAGCAGTCCGGCATTCAGCGAACTGGTTGTCTGCACGCCGGCATCCAGCACATTGACGCCTGCGATGTGGTGACGACGGACACCACGGCAGTCCCGTTCTGCGGCGAGATAAAGATCAATTGTGCTGTTCGAATTCATGCCAGCATCGTGGCAGTATTTCAACCAGTTGTCTACTGCCTAGCCCTAGGTTGCAGGGGGACAGTGGTGTGCTGGGTTTCGAAAAACCAAAAGACGACATGCTTTTACGGGAAAGCATGCCGCCTTTTGATGTGGTTGTTTCAGTCGCCATGGCAACTGTTGATGCGAGGCATCAACAATTTCCAATCAGACCAATTCCTTCTTTGCTCCAACGAGCGTCCGAAGTCTTTCTGCCAACAAGTGGGCGTCGAAAGGCTTCTTGAACGTTTCGTTGATGCTACTGCGATCGAAGCTCATAGGCTGTCCATCATCAGGTAGCAGTGCAATTAGGATAACATCCGAAAAGTCGATGTTTTTGCGCAGATTTTGGCAAATCTGCACAGCCTCGATCTTACCGATCGAGAAGTCGACGATAATACAATCTGGATTGAAGCTTTCGGCTTGAATACCAGCTTCGAAACCGCTTGCAGCAACTGCTACTTTGAACGATTTCTCCGGCGGTAATTCTCGCTTCAAGTTTTCAATCAATACCTGGTCCTGGGCGACAAGCAGGCACTTGGCCATTGCTTCATCCTCCAGGTCACCCAGGGGCATACCGTGTTCCTTCAGGAATTTAATCAGGTATTCGCGCGGGATACGACGATCCTGAGATCCAGGGATACGGTAGCCTTTCAAACGTCCCGAATCGAACCATTTGGATACGGTTCGGGGCGCAACTTTACAAATCTTGGCGACCTGTCCAGTCGTAAAGACCTTCATATCAGGCTCTCCATAACGCCTCGTTGGTTGTCCCTTCAAGTGATGGTGCGTCAGTAACCATCACTCTCGCGGCCATAGTCGCTTTTCCTTCAAACACTTTGCCGGTCCTGATCGGTCACTTTGCTTCGTGGTGGGTCACTTGGCAAAATGAATGTTTGTCGTTAAACGCTGGGTCTGGCCAGCCGGCTCGCATCTTGCGACGCTTACCGAAATGGAACTTGTGGTATTGGTTTTAAACAAGTCAACCGAACAAAGCTCGGTCTAGGGGTAGATACTGTTTGACTGGCGACCAACGCCCAACGTTCCGCTGAATCTGACTGAGTGTTGTGGGTGTTACCAACACTTCGCCTTCTTCAGGAACGTTCGGCTATGGTCGCCGAATCAATCAACAGCTTCGGAACAAGTCTTCAGCTGCAGTTTGCTTTCGCTTCCCAGAATCCCCCCTGGGTTGGAATGAGCTTTCATTTGCCACCGACCACCACAATCATTGGCCCTGCCGAGGCAAAACCACAATTGAACTGATCCAAACGAAAGTTCATCATCCGAGAGTTAATGTCGAGTAAAACCCTCCTAACTCTTTAGTGCGTTTGAAAAGGTTCAGACGGTATCAGCCAATTCTTGTGCCTCCAGCGGCTCAATCGATACTTGTGGCCGCCCGCAAATGGCTGAAAACTAACGGTTTTCGCGATTTTTTCGGTGAAATGAACAAGGCCCACCGCGCCGGTGCTACCTGCGAGTTTATTCAGAATTTTATTCTGAGCGTTGATTCAACAGTGTGAAACAACAGCCGGCGATTCCTCGCGGGGGTATCTATCTTATGTACGTGGCACAGAAGTAACCGCCATTTACATTGCAGCCACGGAGAACGATCGGGCCCGCGTTCACGCGCTGGCACACTGAATCAACGCTACAGAAACTCTTGGCGAGTTCCGCGACACTCTATAGACACCTGGACAAAACGATAACACAGCATTGCTTGCTATCTTTCTGTCTCAATCTCCCATCAACATGTCGCCAATGCCACCAAGCAGCGACCCTTCTCCTACTGAACGCCCACCCATTCCTGGAGTGGCACTTGAGATTCGTCCAGCGAATCGAGAAAACGGCAGCGACTGGAGCCACACGGGGCCAGGGCCTTCAACGGTCGCCAAGAACAGACCTTCGCCGCCAAAGAATGCGTTCTTGAGCCCACCCACAAACTGGATGTTGTAATTTACCGATGGCCCCATCGCCATCAAGCAACCTGTGTCCAATTTCAGTTTTTCGCCAACTTGCAATTCTCGGTACATCATCGTTCCGCCGGCGTGGATCACCGCGATGCCATCGCCTTTCAGCCTTTGCATGATGAAGCCTTCGCCACCGAACAAACCTGCACCAATCTTCTTTTGCAATGCGATATCAACCACGATGCCTCTCGCACCACAAAGAAAAGAATCCTTTTGGCAAATGATTTCGCCTCCCAGTTGATCCAAGTGCAAAGGAATCATCTTGCCGGGAAACGGCGATCCGAAAGCGACCTTTTCTTGGCGTGGGCCGGTGTTTGTAAATGTCGTCATGAACAACGACTCGCCCGTCAACATTCGCTTGCCAGCCGACATGGCTTTACTGATAAACGAACCTTTCTGTTTCGATGGGTCGCCAAAGACAGCGGCCATTTCAATGTTGTCAGTCATGTACATCAGTGCCCCGGCTTCGGCAATCGTTTGTTCGCCGGGGTCCAATGTGATTTCGACATATTGTGCTTCGTGACCAAAGATTTCGTAGTCGATTTCGTCGCTGGACCGATTGCGTCCATCGTTGGATTGGCCTCCACGCATTGTCAACGGCGCGCTGGTGATTTCCACATCGCCCGCCATGAACTCGTTGTCGCCATCAATGGTCGAATTGGCACCGCCACTGGAACTACTTGAAACTAACTGCGTTGGCTGCGATTCCGCCGACATAAGGCTTCCTGGAATCACGAATTGCGCTCGGCATGTTTTGCATTCGACTTTTTTTCCAGCCATCGTCTCAGGCACTTCGTAGTTTTTTCCACACTGCGGACAACTCAGTTGCATTTTTGTTCTCGAAAAATGGGTTGTTGACGTTTGAAGCTACGAATGCAATTCTCGAACACAGGGTCAATACCGCAGAGTGTGAGAGGAGCAAGCGTCGCTGCATTTGATTGTAGGGGATCTGGCCTGGAACAAGCCATCGTTGTTGCGGTCGGAAAAGAAATCAGGGCGTGCAGTTATAAAGCTGCGGAGTCTTGCAAGCTCTGAAGCAATGTTCACCACCTTGTATTCTCATTCGCTGCTGGCTTGGTCCCGAATACGACGCTGTTGGTTCTTTGTTGCACACTAGAAAATTCAGGTTCGTTTTTGTGGCCGTCAGTTCCTGATGGCTCAACACCCGAGTAGACTTTGGCGCATGAATACGTTTTGCCGCCAAATCACTGCCGCCTGTGTACTGCTTTTTGTTGGTTGCCAACCGGCGCCGACTAGCCATCCATCGTTTGTTGTTCCCGAAACAACCGTTCCAATCAAGGATTTGCTGGATCAAACGTTGGAATCAAACCAACGTCACAGAACGCTTTCCAGCGAATTGCATGGAGCGTGGCAGGTGCTGCATGGAATATTGGCCTATGGCAAAGAGTTCAAGCTAACGACACCCGAAGGCGAAGTGCCAGCGGTCGAATATTTGTTGCAAGGCAATTACATTCCAGGGTTCCAGCCTCGCGCAGGGGCCGCGTTTGGCGAACGGCCTGGTTTGAAGGTCTACTTGGAACCGAGAGAAAAGGTGGGCCAAGGACACCGCGATCAATGGCTTGCCGTGCTTTCGCAGTGCGGTCTATCGGATTCGGCGATCATCCGGTCGGGCGACCACGAATTCACGCTGCGAGACTGGGTCAATCAAATCGAATGGGATACGCCACCCACGATTGATGAAGCCGAGTACAGTTGGACTTTGATTGCGTTAGCCGCGCACAACGATACGGATCGGACGTGGCAAGCGAGCGATGGCAATCAATACAATATGGAATCGCTGCTGAAAGTCGAATCTAGTCAACAACTGGAATCCAGCGCTTGTGGAGGCACGCATCGGTTGATTGGGATTTCGATGGCGATTGCGAAACGTCAACAAGAATCCAAGCCGCTGACCGAGAACTGGCAATTGGCTCAGCAAGTCATTGATCAGCAGATCCAACAGGCGAAAGCGAGCCAGAATCCAGACGGCAGTTACTCGGCCAAGTACATGCATCGTCCAGGTTGGACACGTGACCTTGGCGAATCGCTCGGATCGACAGGCCATGTCCTTGAATTTTTAGCGATTGCATCGGATGACGAAACCATCGCATCGGAGTGGGTCGAACGAACAGCACGCAAGGTCTGCGAGATATTGAAGCAATGTGAGGATGTTGATCTGGAGTGTGGCTCTCTCTACCACGCGCTGCATGGCTTGATGGAATACCGATCGCGGCTGGAATCACTGTCCCAACCGAAGTGACGCTTCCAAAAAGATCTCAGCCAAGATCAATTTGGCGCCAAGCCAGCGATTGGCATCTCGACTCGATAGACGCCGGTTCGGGCTGTGACGTACATGGTTTTGCGCTGCTTGCCGCCGAACGTTACGTTCGCTGGTTGCTGAGGGAATTTGACCAGCCCGATGGACGCGCCTTGGGGAGAAAATATTTCGACGCCCAGATTCGTTGTGATGTAGATGTTGCCTTTCACATCCAATGTTATCCCGTCAGCCCCGGTGTCGGATTTGCCTGCCGGTTGAGTAACTTTGCAAAAGGTCTTGGCCTTGGATAGCTTCCCTGGTCCTTCGACTTCATAAACCAACATTTCAGCTTGGCGACTGGGGCAAACGTACAATCGTTTTCCGTCTGGCGACAAACCGATCCCGTTCGGTGCGGCGATGTCCCCTGTGACTCGCGATACTTTTTTATCCGCACTGATGTAGTAGACAGCCTGGACGCCTTGAGGCAGCGGAGTCGGTGCGCGGAACAATGGATCAGTAAAGTAAATGCCGCCGGATTTGTCGATTACCAAATCGTTGGGCGCGTTGAACCGCTTGCCCTTGTACTCGGCCGCAAGGACTGTTGATTTCTTCGTCGCCGAATCGTACGCAACGACTTGGCCATCCATTTGACACACCAGCATTCGTCCATCGGCTGCGATCATGATCCCATTGGCATGCTTGGAATCCTTGGTAAACGCCGAGATCTGGTCAGCCTTTTGTTGGTGGATCGTTGCGTTGGGGATATCAGTCCAGTACATCACACTGGATTTTGGGTCCCACGCTGGACCTTCGGTAAACGCAAATCCATCTTTCACCAACTGGACGCTTCCGGTCGGCTGTATCTTGTCCTGGCTGATCGCAACGCTTGATACGAAAATCAAGCTTACTAGATACAAGAATCGACCGCGTTTTAAGAATGTCATTTGTTGTTCCCAAAGTTTGCTAAATCTGTCTGTCGAAGCAGCATTCTAAACAAAACAAACGACGCGTGCGTCATCGATCAGCTGTGTTTGGCCGATGACGCCGAACCTTTCTTGGGGTCATTCATCGGTTCGCAATTTGGCCAGCACCGTATAGTCTTCCAAAGTTGATGTATCGCCGGCGACTTCTTTGCCCGCCGCAACGTCGCGTAACAAGCGGCGCATGATCTTTCCGCTACGAGTCTTGGGGAGCGTTGCGGCAAAACGGATATCATCGGGTTGGGCGAGTGCACCGATCTGTTTGCGCACATGCTGGCGAAGCTCCTTGCGCAACTCTTCGTCAGGTTCTCGGTCGCGAACGGTAACAAATGCCGCGATCGCTTGGCCTTTCAAATCGTGTGGGCGCCCGACCACAGCCGCTTCGCAAACAGCGTCATGGCTGACCAAGGCACTTTCAACTTCAATGGTACTTAACCGATGCCCTGAAACGTTGATCACGTCATCGATTCGCCCCATGATCCAATAGTACCCATCGTCGTCTTGCCGCGCGTTGTCACCCGTCAGATACTTGCCCGGAACGGTCGCCCAATACTGTTCTACAAAACGCTCGTCGTCTCCCCAAATCCCTCGCAACATACCTGGCCATGGCTGATCAACGCACAGCATGCCGCCACTATTTTGGTCAACAGGCGTGCCCTCTTCATCCAAGATCACGGGCACGATTCCCGGCAACGGCTTGGTGCACGAACCTGGTTTCGTTGCCGTAATCCCTGGCAGCGGGCTCATCATGATCCCGCCTGTTTCCGTTTGCCACCACGTATCAACGATCGGGCAACGTTCGCCGCCAATCTTTTCGTGGTACCAAATCCAAGCTTCAGGGTTGATGCCTTCACCGACACTGCCCAGCAAACGGAGGCTGGAAAGGTCATGTTTTTCTACGTGCTCGTCACCCCATTTGATAAACGCACGAACAGCCGTTGGCGCGGTATAAAGAATCGTAACCTTGTACTTTTCGACCAAGTCCCAGAACCGGTCTTCGGCCGGATAGTTTGGCGCTCCTTCAAACATCAAGCACGTGGCGCCCGCTGACAACGGTCCATAGACGATGTAGCTGTGTCCGGTGATCCACCCGCAGTCGGCGGTGCACCAATAGATATCATCGTCGCGGTAATCGAACACCCATTCGAACGTCCGCTTGGCCCACAAATTGTAGCCCGCTGTGGTGTGCCGAATGCCTTTGGGTTTTCCTGTACTGCCAGAGGTGTAAAGAATGAACAAGCTGGCTTCGCTATCGAGTGGTTCGGCAGGCAAGTCGCCGGATTGTTGATCGACAACATCGTGCCACCAAACATCGCGGCCTTCTGTCCAAGGCACCCCTTCGTTGCCGATACGCCGGAGCACCAAGCACTTTTGTACCGTCGGCGATTTTTGCAGTGCTTCATCAACCGTCTCTTTCAACGGCAGAACTTTGCCGCGTCGGTGCAAACCGTCTGCGGTCACAATTAGCTTGGCGCCTGCATCGTTGTTCCGGTCCGCGATTGACTCTGCGCTGAAACCGGCAAAGATCACCGAATGGATCGCACCGATCCTGGCACATGCCAGCATGACAATGGCAAGCTCAGGCGTCATCGGCATGTAGACGCTGACCACATCGCCTTGTTGAACGCCAAGTTCTTTGAGAGCTGCGGCACACTTGCAGACTTCGACCAAAAGTTCTTTGTAGGTTAGTGTGCGTGTGTCGCCGGGTTCGCCTTCCCAGATGATCGCGAGCTTATCGCCAAGTCCCGCTGCTATGTTGCGATCCAGGCAGTTGTAACTCACATTTGTTTTGCCGCCGTCGAACCATTTCACATTGGGAGAATCCCATTCGCAAACCGACGTGAACGGCTCGAACCAATGCAAGTGCTCTTCAGCTTCCTTCCGCCAGAATCCGTCCGGATCATTCTTGGCGGCGTCATACATTTCTTGGTACTGAGCTTCGCTAGAGATAACCGCTTTGGCGGTGAATTCGGCCGAAGGGGGAAAGAGTCGGTCTTCGGTCAACACATGATCAATCTGGCCAGTTTTGGCGTCGCTCATTTTCAAATTCCGTACGAGTCTGGGAAGAGCGACTAGTTTAGCGTACGCGAACGCTTTTTTGGTGACCGGTAGATCTTGTTTTAAGATAGGTATTCTTTGCGGTCATTGGCCATTCGCAGTAACCCGGCACGTCATTTTTGGCGTTGCGCTTTTGGGGTAGGCCGGACCGAGCAAACGCTGCGATTGCTCGGTCCGGCCTACACTAAAATCGCGACTCCAATACAGGTCCCTCGCTCACGCGTCGGGTTACCAAAATCACAAAAAAACGGCCGCTAAAAGCGACCGTTTCGTTGAATTGAATCGTATTGATTAGGATCAATACATGTCGTGATCGCCGCCGGATCCGTGCTTGCCATCTTTAGGCTTTTCGGCGACCAACGCGTCACTCGTTAGCAACAGGGTTGCGACGCTAGCAGCGTTGCCCAGAGCAGTACGTGTAACCTTGGTTGGATCGATAACGCCAGCGGTTACCAGGTCTTCGTACTTGTCGGTCAACGCGTTGTATCCGCCATTGCCCTTCATGCCCAAGACTTTTTCGCA
>CAYNNP010000219.1:0-5584 GCA_964398215.1 uncultured Pirellulaceae bacterium
AGTGCATACCTTGATTGCGATCTGTGTTGAAGAATCCGTGTGGCTGACCTTGATACAAGTACAACTCGCTACGAACTCCTGCTTTTTTCATGTTGCCACGAAAACGCTCAGCCGTCGAAACGGGAATCAGGTTGTCTTTGGTACCCAAAAAAACGATGGCGGGTGGATCATCAGAAGTGATGTTGTGCGCTGGTGAAAACTCCTTGAATCGTTTTTTCACACGACTTGTCCCCCATTCACCTGGGCCGTTGTCGTAAACGGGATTGAACAAGCAAAGTGCGTTTGGCTTTCGCGATACCCCATCGATTTTTGGATCGTCCATCATGCCTAGAAAGGCAGCTAGATGGCCGCCCGCGGACCCGCCGCCAGCTGCCAGCCGGTTGGGGTCGATGCCAAGCTTCTGAGAGTTGGATCGGATGTAGCGAATCGCATCGGATACGTCTTCGGTGCAAGTCACAGGTGGGACAGACGTCTTCTTCTTTAGCAAGCGGTACTCAATGCGAAAACAAACAACACCTCGCTTTGCCAGTTCGATACTGTGCTCGGAGAACTGCCCCGGCTGACCACCGACCCAACCGCCACCATGGATAAAGGCTACCGCAGCACGGCGGTCCGTTGCCTTCCAGTCCGCAGGCTTTGTCCAGTCGATCTTGAGCTGCCGCTCGCCAACTTTCTTGTAGTTCATGGTGCCTTCGACAGGATCTGCGGCGCTGGCTGTGCAGCAAAGCAACGAAAGACAGATCGATACAAACATCAGTTGCTTGAGCATGTTGGGTTCCTTTGACAAATCAGTTTGTGAAGTTGGCTGGTGGCAAATAAAAAAGGCGTTCTCAAATTGAGAACGCCTATCGTGATTTATAGGGCTTCGGAGCGTGATGTTACGCCTGGGTCGCTTTGGCCTTGGCACGTGCTTCACGAAGACCTCGGCTGAGAATATCGCGCAACATTGGCGAGCAATCCTCGAACTTGGCCTGGTCGGGGGCTCCGTTGCAGAACTGGTAGATCGCGTCTCTCGGTTTGACTCCCAAGGCGATCAGCGAACTGCTGACGGTTCCGTAATCGTTATTTCGAACAACCATGCTGGGGCGACCGGGTCCGACCGGAGCACGAGCAAATACCTTGCTGGCAACGGCCAAGAATTTGACAGGCGAATCCAGTGTCTGGAGCGTCAGCAACCGTCGTGCCATTTGGACGCGTTGGTCCTCTGGATCATTCAAGTTGCGGGCGCCGATGATATTCAGCCCTTCACGCAGCTCCACGACTTCCTGACGCTCGTCAGCGTGGATGCAGTAGCCATTTTCTGCATCGGCAACGATGATGTTGCAGCCTTCGTAGCGAGTTTTGGCGAATTCTGCTTGAGCCCGCTCCAGTCCCGCAGCAGCGGTCCCAGATCGCAGCAGATCCATCGCTAGCAATCCTCGCGAACGCTGGCCAAACAGAGGTCGGGATGTGACTCGGTTGCAAACGCCGACAAACATTCCGTTTTGATTAACACCCAGCCAAGTTCCGCCAGATTTCTGGTCGATTCCGCTTAATATGCGGGGCTTTCCAGATTGAATCGACGGCGACAAACTGGGTCGGTCGAAATACTCCTCGCGGTTCGCCGCGACAAGAATTGGACTTTCGGGAACTAAGCGGTACTGAACAGCCAGTAAGCACATCTCGCAGCTTTCTTTTCAAAGATCGGTGATTCCATTTACACTTGCCAAGCCGACTCGCCAACCCAAGGGTATTTGACGCATCAAACTCGACGACGCCTAATGTATCTACGGTGACCCTTAATCTGCACCCCCGGATGGGTGGTTCACAGGCGGAATCACACGAAAAAGCAGTGAAATGGGGCGGTTTAGTGAGACTTTGGGCAAACAAAGCTGGGTTTTTCAGTTCGGCGCATCAGTCTGCGAACAGTTCTCGCAAGGTGTCCGACCACTTTTTCCACCCCTCAGCCGCCGCTTCAAAATCGACTCGCATCCATCGAACGGGCGTTTCGGGCAGCACTCGAGGCGGGAATTTACTCTTGCGACTGAGCGGCATTTGGCTGCTATCGCCCATCGCCAAACGGTCTTCTGTATCTGGTTGAAGCAAGAAATCAGCAAGTGCAGATGCGGCATTCGGGTGCGCCGAGTTCTTTAAAATGGCGATCGAATTGGGGATTCTGAGCGTCCCAGGTTGAGACGATTCTTGATCTGGAAAGATGATTTCGATGGGCTTGCCTTGGTCTTTTTCGATGATCGCATCGTCCGTGTCGGTCAGGCCCCAAGCCACATTGCCTGCCGATACGGCCAACGCGACCTGTTTGTTTCCTGACAGGATGACGGCGTTATCGCGGATCCGCGTCAGCAAGTCGATCGTTTCGCTGTGACCATTCTTTTCACGCAACACGGCAAAGTGAGTGGCAGTGGTTCCAAACAGCGGCCGCGCCATCGCGCAATTGTCCTTCCATTTCGGGTCGGCAAGCTCCTGGACGGAACTTGGCCGTTTTGCGGGATCGGGCAAGAGCTTTGTATTGACGATCAAAACACGAGCCCGGGCGGCGAATCCGCACCACGTGCCGTCACTTGCCATCATGTCTTTCGGCCAAGCACCATCGACTTTCCAATCATGCGATTTCAACAGCCCCAGTTTCTGGAGCCGCACGGTGTGCATGATTTCATTGTTCCAGAACAGGTCGCAGACTGGTTTTTCGCCCTCAGCGATTATCTGATTGACCAGCCCCACGGTCTTGGTCGATTCCACATCGAACTTCGCTGAAACATCGGTCTCGTTTTCGGTTGAGCGTTCATAGGCCTTTAAAATGGGGTCTGCGAATTCCTGGTCAAGCGCTGAGTACACCACGACCTCATTTTCCGACCTGGAAACGCAGCCGGCTGCGGATAAGATCGCAAGCGCACACAATGTCTGCACTACAAATCTGCTGCGGATTGCCAGCACGCCTGCGTGATATAGAAACGAGTTGCCAAGCCTCCTCTCGAAGACGCTAGACTGGGTGGATGATTGAAATTTCAAAACGGTACCTTTCGGTAATTTCGCTGGGAGTGATTTGGTGCGCTTCTGTAGGCTACTGCCAAGATGGCTTCCAAAACTTGCAGGGTCAACACATCGATTTGACCACAGATTTAGAATCCGCAGAACAGGCACAGGAGTTGGTGGACGCATTTGACGCTGCCACGCCGCAATGGGAGTCTTTCTGGAACTTGCCCGCTGGGTCGCTGGACGACTGGAAGGTCCGGGCCTATGTGATGGTCAACAAGAATCGTTTTGCTCAGGGCGGACTAATCCCAGCACAGCTGCCGAATTTTCGGTTTGGCTTCGCAATGGACAACAACATCTGGGTCGTGGCGCAGAAAAGCGAGTATTACACTCGGCACTTGTTGTTGCACGAAGGCGTTCACGCTCTGGCTTTTGACCGATTCAATGGAGCAGGGCCAAGCTGGTTCATGGAAGGAAGCGCTGAATTGCTGTCGGTGCACACCGGCAAGGGCGATCGTGTAAAGATCAACCAAGTCCCAACAGATCGCGAACTGGTTTCTGATTGGGGGCGATTTACATTGTTAAACGCACGGCGAAAGCAATCCGGGATTCCTTCGTTGGCCACCGTGCTGAACTATCCTCGCGACATGAAATCTGATGTGGAGTCGTACGGATGGAGCTGGGCAGCGGTGATGCTGCTGTCAGCGTATCCCGAGTACCAAACGGCTTTTCAAAAGTCGGCTCGCAACGGCAGCGATATGACAGGCGGATTCAACCTTCAGCTTCGCCAAACGATCGATCGAGACTGGCCAATCCTGAACGCTCGATGGCGGTTGATGTGCCACAATCTGGACTATGGATTTGATTGGCAGCGCGAGCAAGTCAAAATTTCAATGGCAGATAAACTCTGGGATCGCCAAACGCTGACCACCACAATCAACGCAAATCAAGGTTGGCAAAGCGTTGGACCGCGATTTGGTCCTGGCATGAAAATCACAATTCGACCAGACGGCCAAGTGACTTTGGCAAACACGCCAAAGCCTTGGGTTAGTGAACCGCCGGGAGTCACCATTCGATATCACCGTGGCAAACCACTTGGGCAATTGCAACTCGTTCAGCTTGCCAATCTAACTCCAACTGAGCAATTTCATGCTGATCTAAAAGTCCAATCGATCGAGCAATCGACCACGATCCAGATCAAGCAACATTGTTGGCTGTTGCTACGAGTGAATGATTTTCCAGGTGAACTTGGTGACAATAGCGGCGGCTATCAAGTTACGATTCAGCAGTGATCTGAAAAGGTGAAACTGTCGTTATGAACGAAATGAACCCCTACGCCAGTCCGAGCGCAGTTGATGATGAAGAGGACGACTTTTCCAGACCGTTATTTTTTGCAGGAGTGAAAACCAAAGACGATTTGTTACTGTCGCTAATGAATGCGCCACCTGCGGAAGGTATCAGAAAATACGTTGGTCAACTCACTTCTGTTTTAGTCTTCGGAGGCCTGTTGCTATTCATTGCCGCTGAGCGGGCAACCCACGGTGTGTTCTGGTTGCTGCTAGGTGCTTCTCTGCTTCCGATCTGGATGCCCATAGCAATCAAGTGGATTCCCGGATACCGAAAGCGCCGCGAAATCCTGGAAGAAACGGCGAAGTCTGCCGTCATGAATCAAGGATGGCTGGGCGGCGATTTGATCGTGCTGAACGAAGGCAACCAAGCTTATTTGCGAGCACCACTTGAATCTTTTGCGCCGGTGCATTTCTTCCCAGAGCATTTTTTCATAGCCACAAAATTAGACACACGCCGTCGGTTCACGATTCCTTGTCGGTTTTTCTACAACGCGGTGGATGCGATTGAAGCTGGCAAGTTGCTTGGTCAAAAAATTGGCGTGTTCCCCAATACAAAACTTGACGAACAAGCAATCTCGCAAATCGAACAATTTTCGCAAGTATCCAACAGTTGTGAACCGTTTGGAACGGAATGGTCAATTGATGATTGGCCATTCCAGTCGAACAGCGAAAACCAACATGACGCAGAAATCAATCTCGTCGGGCACCAAAAGGGAATTCTGAAATGGACATTCAACAGTTGCGCATATACGTGCGGATTCATTGGATGGGCTTTGTTGCCCATCTGGGTCGTAGCGGTCATTTGGTTGGTTGCCGCCCTACGGCTGACTGGCGACCTTAGTATGCTGGCGACACCCAATGGACTGACTCTGATCGTACCAGTCCTCGGCATCTGGGGGATGGTTTTCTTTGCAGTCGCAAGCATGGCTCGCACAATGAAAAAGATGGCAAGGCTGAGCACCACAATTCGTCTCCGCGATACCGGATTCTGCATCATTCGCGAGAGCTCTCAGTCTTGGCTAATGTGGTCAGCGATCGACGAATTGGTTCTGGATGACAAGAGTTTTGGTTGGATAGATGCTGAAACCAAAGAGCAATTTAAATTGCCCAAGGCGTGCTTTAGCGATCCAGCAGCTTTCCAGGACATCAAGGCCGCAGCACGTCGACTGTGCCCCTCCACTGAATAGAAAACAAAGGCCACTATTTGAGATCGTTTTGTTTCGCCGATGAGTTCTTTCGCATTGCCTTGGCGAACTTCCACGAAA
>CAYNNP010000219.1:5684-11257 GCA_964398215.1 uncultured Pirellulaceae bacterium
GTCGTGAATTGGTCCCCGCAATGCAGGCACAGACCGGGCAGCTTGTCGTTCAGAATGTCGTCAGTCGAAATTGTGACAACGTCCAAACCTCCCACAGTCCGTTCGTCGCTTGCTTCGCCCACGCTCCTGACAGGAGAGTCTGATAGCGACCTTGCCGATCTTGCTACGATCCCATAGCGAACTCCAATCACTCCCGTCATCAATAGTCCGACCGCACTCGACAGGCTGACCCAATACGCGGGCGCGAATTGACGACTAGCAAACTGGAATTCTTCCACACCGCTGGTGACGTAGACAAGGCTTGGAAAAGCAATGATGACCGTCACCGCTGCTAAAGAAAGCAGACAGAGAATCGCAGCCAGCCCCATTGGCATTTGCCGTTTCACGGGAGTCACTAAAAGCGCAATGATTGCCAGCCCCAAACACATTGCTGCAATCGCTCCCGCAGGGTCAGAAAATCCTGGCGTCGCTACCACCATCGCTGGAACATCCACGGCGTTCGAAGCGATTTCCTGCGCTTTGTCGGACACCGTTGGCGTGGGAGCAGTTCGCTCAAATACCGTATTGATCCAGGTGAACGAAGTCGCGATGCCGCCGATCACGCAGCACAGGATGATCAGCATTATGGGAGCGCGTTTTTGCGCCACCTCTGGCGAAGTGTTCAAAGCATTTGCAAACCATGGACCAATCGCCCGTGCATCACGATCAAAAATTGCTGAAAGCCCCTCCCAACTGGTCGTGCTCTCGAGTGTATCGCTACCGGTGCTATCGATATTGAATCGTGAGTTTGATTCAATACCATCGTTGCCAGGCAATGGGACACCACTGATTTCACTCACATCGTTGGCTAGGCCGCTTACTTGCTGATAACGCCGAGCGGGCTCCCGTGCCATCGCCTTCAAGACAACTTGATCAATTCGTTTATCAACCGATCCTTTTTGCGACGGTGGTTCGAACGAACCCATCGGCACTTCGCCAGTCAACATTTCATAAAACACGACACCTAAAGAATAGATGTCCGCACGTTGATCGACACGACTGGACGATTCGATCTGTTCGGGGGCCATGTAGCGCGGTGTGCCCATGACTTGGTTGGTTCCCGTCAGGGTGAAGTAACGTGCGTCGGGTTGATCCGCATTCGTATTTAGACGGGCAAGCCCAAAGTCAGCAATTTTGACTCGGCCGTTTTTGTCAACCAAAATATTCTCTGGTTTGATATCGCGATGCACGACTCCAGCATCATGCGCATACTGCAGCGCATCGCAGATTTGACGAACGATCGAAAGCGCCAGTTCTTGATCCAATCGACCTTCTTGCAAGATCTGTCGAAGGTTGGCTCCGGCGACATACTCCATCAAGAAAAAATAGCCGTCGTCGAATTCACCAAAGTCATGAATGCCAACAATGTTGGGATGATCCAGTCGTGCCAACGTGCGTGCTTCGCGAGCAAAGCGTTCGGCGAATGACGGATCATTGGCCGACTCTGGCAAAATGATTTTCAGCGCGACCGTTCGATCAAGTTTGATTTGTCGAGCATGGTAAACGGCGCCCATGCCTCCCACACCTAAAAGCGACAGGATCTCTAGCTGCGGAAAGTGACCGCCCAGTTCGCTTGGGGATGGCGCTGTCCGTGCCCCTGCCGTTGTTGGTTCTTGTTGAAACTCTGGTTGTCCACTGATTCCACCTTTCAAAAGGCAAACCGGACACATGCCGCCGGGAGAATGAGGCGGAATTTCGCGCTGACAAGCTTCGCAGTGAATTTTCGTCATGGTAGCTTTGTGAATCTCGCAGTTTTTTGTACAAGCCTTTGTCTAGTCAAAGATTGGAATTTGGCGGGGCCAAGGTTACAGTGTTTCGCGGAAAAATCCCGAATACAGGTCAGGGCACGTAAAAAACGACGTTTGTGCCCATTCATCGCGGCTGAAAATCAAGTCCGGCAGAGTGCCGTCAGCAATTCGTTCAGTTCACTCTGGATATCCGAAGCCGAATCAACGGTCTGCGACACCTCTTCTTCCAGCAGAGCACGAAAGCGTTTTCGCATTCGGTACACAGTAACCTTGACGGTATTTTCGGTCATGCCCAATTGCTGCGCCACCTCTTCGTACGCAGGCCCGTCTGCGGAAGACAAGTATTGCCGAAGCGCGACGAACTGCTCCAAACGATTTTTGTCCGCATGCTCTGCTTCTAAACGTGCGTACACACGGCCCAGCAATTCCAAAGCCCACTGACGTTCAAAGGCGTCAGCTGGATTTTCAACGTTCGTAGATTCCAATTGAAAACGTTGCTCCGCGCTCGCTGCGTCGATCGACACAACGTTGTTCTTTCCGCCACGCTTGGCAGCGGCCGCTCGCTTTCGTTCATCGGAAAGGAAACGTCGAAAGACCGTGATCAGAAAAGATCGAAAGCGTCCTTGCTGCGGATCCGCGCGGTTGATCCAAGATTTTTCCAGCAAGTCGGCAAAAAAGCTCTGCGTCAAATCCATCGCAGCATCCGGTTGTTCGCCTTGACGTCGTGCAAACGCGTACAGCGGATACCAGTAACCGGCACAAAGGTCCGCCAGCGCTTGGTGAACATCGGGCGCATTGAAATCTGCCGTGTTCTTCTTGGCGGCACCGCGCACCATGCTCCATCGCGTCGTCTGAAACGCAGCTTCTTTGGAATCTGATCCGGGCGGTGTTGGCAATTGCATGCGTGTAGTGTAGCCGGAATCTAAGAATCCGAATTCAACGACTTTGGAAAGCCGCCAATAATTGTTCCAGTTGGTACCCGTGCAGCGCCAGCGTTCTAGCGATTTAGAAACGCCATTTGTAGATCAATCCCGCTTCAGAAACCAAACTCATTTCCAAAACCGTGATCGCACCCTTACCGCGCGACGGATCCAGTCGTATCTGCTGCACACCACCAACTGGCTTGAGCCCGATAGCGTACTGATGTTCTTTACCATCATGTTTGATGTCGAACAGCGAACTCCGCTTTGCGGCGAATGGAAAACCGGGTGCTTTCCAAAAAATCTGACCATTGCCAGACGAATTCGACTTCATTCGCAGATGCAACGTCAACGACGTGTTTTTCGGGATGACTTTTGGAAACTGAAAACTCAGGTAAGGATCTTTGCTTGTACTGACGATCTGCAAGGCGCCGTTGACGATCGAAAGTTCACAGTTCTTGGGCTGCCAAGCTGCGATCTGTTTTCGATTCGTTTTCTTTGGCGCTTTCGAGCTGCCTCCTTTCAGCTCGGCTTTGCCTTCCAGGTGAATGTCATACTTAGCAGGGTCAAAATTGGGATTGAAAAGCGGCCGGGCGGCGCCAGTGTCTACCAGGTGCTGCTCAATCATCGCATCAAGCAGCTTTACGCGGTCAGGGAACTTTGCGGCTAAATTCGTTCGCTCGCCAATGTCTTGTTCAAGATCAAACAGCTTGTAGCGATGTTGTCCGTCTTCGCCGCCAAAGAAAATCCGGATCAGTTTCCAGTCGCCCGCATGAACACTGACCGATGGTGGAAGCCAATCTGGAACGCCAGGCCCATGTGGAAAGTACGTAAAGATGGCCTTCCGGTCTAGCGTCTGTCCCTTCAACGCAGGCACGATACTAATCCCGTCAAAGACTTGGTCTGGCTGTTTCTCAATCGCCAGCATCTCTAGTAGCGTTGGATAAAAATCGCTGCTTTGGATGATCGCGTCGCTTCGTGAACCGGCTTGGATCGTTCCGGGCTGCACGATGATCGCTGGCCCGCGCACGCCGCCCTCGAACATCGTTGCTTTCCCACCGCGCAGCGGCGCGTTGCTGGTGGCCGTGCCGCCATCCACCAAGTTGTACATGTTTCCGCCATTGTCCGATGCAAAGACAATGATGGTTTTGTCTGCGATCTTCAATCGATCCAGTGTGTCAAGCAAAGTTCCAACCGCGTCATCCATGCTTTCGATCATCGCTGCATAAGTCGGGCTGCGCTGCGAACTCGTTGGGTCAACCTTGGCTCGATACTTGTCGATCAACTCTTTCTTGGCATCGAATGGCGCGTGCACGCTGAACATCCAGTAGTTCAAAAAGAACGGTTGGTCATGATGCGCTTGCATAAACGCGGTGGCTTCCTTTGCCATACGATCCTCGATGTGTTGGTTTGGCACATCGGGGTCGTGATCAAAATCCTTGAACTTCCATGGGGCAACGTAGCTGCCAGCAGGACCGGGCCCAGAATGATGCGGTAGATCGACATCAAAACCATGCTCAAGTGGCGAATAGGGCTCTGCACCAAGGTGCCATTTCCCAAAGTGCCCCGTCGCGTATCCATTGCTGCGAAACATTTCTGCCAACGTGTAGTACTTGGTATCAAGCCGCGTTACCGAGACTGGCGTCGTTGAAAACTTATTCGCTGCGGCACGCTCCGCGCTACTTGGCTGCAGCACAACCTTTGGCAAATGACACGTCGGAGTCGTGATTCCATGCCGCGCAGGACTCAATCCCGTCAGGACACTCGCACGCGTTGGTGAACAAAGCGGGCTGGACGAATACGCTCGCGTGAAAGTCATACCGCGCGCGGCGAGTCGTTGAATATTAGGAGTTTGGTAGAACTGCGTTGTTTCAAAAAGCGTTGTATCGCTCCAGCCAAGATCATCGGCAAGAATAAATACAACGTTGTGCCTGCGCTGTGCAGCAACACAAGTTGATGATCCGCAAATCAAAATGGCCAAAAGCCATATCCATGGTTGCACGATTACTTTATTCATTGCCTTGTTTCTTCTTGCGATTTTTCTTTTTGCCTTGCTTCTTGTGGCTGTTGGCAGAAAGCTCCGTTTCGACACCGTTGTCACCTTGCGATTTCATCCAGTCGTTCAAGCGAGTCTTCAGCTTGGCGATGTCGGATTTATATTCACTGCGATCCGCCAGGTTGTTCATTTCCATTGGATCGTTCACGACATCATAGAACTCGTACTCAGGGCGAACCTGATAACGGCGAACAGCTTGCTTGGCAATCTCGTTGCCATCCTCGGCCGCTTTGACCATCGATTTGAATTCGGCCGACTTCGTACACGCGTTGGTGAACTCTTGGTCGTGTTGAAGATTCCAAATCAGCTTGTACGATCGCGATCGAACACTGCGAATGGGGTACGATGAATTCCCATTGATGATTCCGCGCGTGGTCATTTCGCCAAACACGTATTCTTTGTGCTGTTTGCTTTCGCCTAACAACACTCGGCGGAAACTCTTGCCATCCAATTCTTTGGGCATCTTGCCACCAGCGATGTCGATGAACGTTGGAGTCACGTCCACATATTCGACCATCGCATCCGTCTTGCTTCCCGCTGCAACTTTACCCGGCCAGCGGACGATCATTGCGGACTGCAGCCCGTTGTCATAACAAGTCCACTTGGCGAAGGGCATCGAATTGCCTTGCTCTGAAACCACGACAACCACTGTGTTTGCTGCCGCATCATGCTTGTCCAAGATCTCTAGCAACTGGCCAACCTGGTTATCGTAGTAGGTTATTTCGGCTAGATACCGACTGAATCCTTGCCGGACAATCGGCGTGTCAGCAAGGTACGGCGGCAGTTTGACTTTGGCCGGCGGATACTGCG
>CAYNNP010000220.1:0-11192 GCA_964398215.1 uncultured Pirellulaceae bacterium
CCGTTTCGGTCGGGCTGCGTCGCTCGGAGATCGACGGCCACTTTGAAGACAGATGAACCGCGATTCCACAAAGGCCGAGCGCAGCTAACGGCCTGGACTCTGGCGAGTCCAGCTACGGCCTACGGCAGATCAGGCTCCTTCGGGTGGCTTTCCGTCTTTCCATGGGCCGCCTAGCTTCATGTATTCGGGTTCTTCTAGCAAGCTTCCTGCGTCTCCGGCTTTCCAGCCTGAAATGTGATTCGGCTTGCCGCGCTCGTGCGATCGAGACTCCCAGCTTTTGGCCCAACCTGGATCCTGATCGCTGACCGCGTAGGTTTCTGGATCGACAAAGAACGCTTTGCCATCCCGATAACTCTTGGCGCCGAGGATCACGGTGGTGATCGCCGCTGCACCTAGTTCAGGATCGTTGTTCACTTTTGCTGGGTCATTGGCAACCATCGCTTCAATCCAGTTTTTGAAGTGAGCATACGTGGTGTCTTTGACTTGCCCAACCGGAATACGTTCTTCTTTTAGCTTGCTGTTTCGCGTCACCTGAGGCCGCTCGGGAACAAAGTCAAATCCCTCGAATTGTTCGCCAGTTCCGAACACAAAGGAACCGTGGTGGCCACGAATCAATTGGCGAATCGGAGTCTCTTGGCAGGCCATCGTTGCGGTAACCAAGCCCTGAACGCCTTCGCGAAAGTCCGCGACGACGGTTGCCACGTCCGGTACGTCGCGACCATCGTATTCCATGAAGATACCGCCGGCACCGACCACGCGTCCTGGGAATCGCAATCCGGTTGCCTTTAACATCGAAGTCGTTCGGTGCACAAAAAGATCCGTGAACATGCCCGATCCGTAAGGCCAAAAACGTCTCCACTGCCGATACTTTGCTCGATCAAAATCTTCGTACTCAGCCAAGCCTTCATCGACGCCCAACCATTTTTTCCAGTTGATGTTTCGCGGCGTCATCTCTTTTTCAAGTTTGTAATATCGCCATTGCCCCTGCGCCGAATTGCGAAAGAACTCGGTTTGATACATCAGCACTTTGCCCAGTTGCCCGGCGGTCAATAGATCGTTGACATGCTTCCAGACTGGCAAACTGGTGGACTGGACTCCGACCTGCATGACCTTGCCGGATTTTTTCCAAGTGTTCATGACCTTGACCGCTTCTTCAGCCGTTTTGGTCATCGGTTTTTCGCAGTAGACGTGCAAGCCGGCGTTCAAGCAATCAATGGTTTGCTTGGCGTGCCAATGGTCTGGCGTTCCAATGCAGACGGCATCCAGATTTGCCTTGTCAATCATCTCCAAATAGTCTTCGTGCTTGGTCGGCTCGACACCAGTTTGCTTCTTGATGTGATCGGCTGCCCGGTCGCGGTGTTTGTTGTACACGTCGCAGACCGCAACCAATTCGATCGGCTGGCCTTCGGTTTGCAGCTTGGTCAGTTTCTTTACATGCGCCCCAAAGCCTCGCCCGCCGGGACCGATGAAACCGATTCGGAGCTTGCTGTTTTTTTCTTGAGCGATGCCCTTGGTCGCCGTGGAGGCTTGATGAACGGCAGCTGCCGCGCCGACCACGGATGCGGACTGCTGGATGAATCGACGGCGAGAAGGAGTTGCTTTTGGCATTTGTATTCTGGTGAATCTGGTTGGTGGGAGGTGAGCAAACCGTGTTACGTTCGTAGCGCGGCGTGACTGATTCTAACCGGAATCCGGTCGAATGTTTGTCAGTAAAGTGTCTCAATTTGAATAGGATTTGATAGGCGAGCCGCACGCGGCCGAAACCGAACCGATCTCGGCCGGGAGCGGCCAAGCTACGATAAAAGCGCTGCGTGACTAGTTTTTGCGTGGGGTGAGTTTCATGATTCGATTGTGACCAGTATCCAACACATAAAGCATGCCTTGGTGCCAGGTGACACCGTGCGGACGGCTTAGCTGAATCCTCGCGTCACCGTGCTTCATTCCCAGCACAGTGCTGACCGACTTTGTCCGCGGATCGTATTTGCGGATCGCTTTGTTTTGGTCGTCGGCGATGAACACGTTGCCTTGGTTGTCGACGCAGATATGTTTGGGCGAACCAAACTTTGCTTGCATCGCTGGCCCATCTTTGTGCCCGCGTTCACCGGTACCGGCGACTGTGTGGATCTTTCCGTCGCGGTCAACGACTCGCAAGGCGTGTCCGCTGCGTTCCAAGATGTACACCAGCCCTTTGGAGTCGATTGTGACGGCTCTCGGATCGACAAGCGGACTGGCTGCTGCATCATCGCCGTCTTTTGGCACACCTTTTTTGCCGTTACCAGCGACCGTGCGTACGATCCCGGTCGCGATGTCGATCGCGCGGATGCGACGGTTCTTCAAGTCGGCGACATACAGTTGGTCGCCTGCCGGATTCAGTGTGATGCACATGATGAAATCAAACTGTGCTTTTTGGGCTGGTCCACCATCGCCGGAAAATCCTGCTTCGCCTGTTCCAGCAAACGTACTGACGACTCCCGTGTCGGCATCGACTTTGCGAATGCAATTGTTCCAACTGTCAGCAATGTAAAGATCATCGTTGGGTGTGATCGCGCAGTTATGCATCCCATTAAAAGTCGCCTTGGCCAACGGGCCTCCATCGCCGCGATAGCTCTTGCTGCCATCGCCACCAACATGTGTCACCTTGCCGGTCGAAGTTCGTTTGTGGATTCGTCCACCACCAAGTTCAACGATGAACATATTGCCCGCGGAATCAAAATCGATTCCAAACGGAGAACTGAGCGGACCGGATTCGTGATCCCAAGCGGCGGTGCCGCCTCGCGCTTCGTCAGCCATTAAGTCACCGACAACAAATTCAACCTGCCCGTTGGCTGTGGGCTTCTGTGCTTTGGTCGAAACTGTACCGACCAAGAAAGAGAACACGCCGAGTAGAGTGACGTATTGAATACTTCGCATAGCGGTGATCCGAGTGAGGAGATCGGCGAAAAAGTTGGTAGCGTCGAACATTGATTCGTTTAATCGGTAGTCGTACCGCGCGCGAGTCGCCCGGCGGAAGGAGCCGAAAGTATTGGCGGCTTGTTGATTTATTTGCGTGGCATATTTTTGTGAGCCGATGGGCGATAGCCCCGGTTATTGACAGTCTGGCTGCGCTAGAAACCGGGGCTATCGCCCATCGGCTCAAAGGTTTCCAACTAACAAAACCGCTCGCCGCTCAGTTCATCCAACTCGGCGGCGGAGCATTTCAAAATGGATTGGTTTCGCCATTGCTATGAGTTTATACAGTGGTCGACCGGAGTCCTGGTGGGCAAAAGTTTGCTGGATACGGCCTGCAATTCTGAATTGCCGAAAGGATTGGCGGCTAGGTCACTGGATTTTCGCGAATTTTGGTGCTTCAACCCCCTGCCCGCGACGGATTTTGGTTGTTAACATCTTGCGTTTCTCAGACGCCCCTTGCACGCGACTTCTGAATTTTTCCTGCAAGGATTCGACTTTCGGCACGCGGGTTGCTCTGAGGGACCGGTCATCGAAGACAAACTGTCATCGGTGCAAAAACCCAAGATCAATTGCGGCGTTTGGCCGTGATCACTGAATAGAAACTTCATCCCTTCACATTCTCGTGCTCTTTGTAGTGCCAAATTGGCCGAGCCGAGGATTTACTGACAACTTAGGAGAGATAACGTCGTGGCAAAGCAAATCGTTTTCGACGACGACGCTCGTAAGCCGTTGCTGGCTGGCGTCAGCAAATTGGCCCGAGCGGTTCGCAGTACGTTGGGCCCGCGTGGCCGAAATGCCGTACTGGACAAAGGTTGGGGTTCGCCCAAAGTTACTAAGGACGGCGTTACGGTCGCCGAAGACATCGAGCTGGATGATCCTTTCGAGAACCTGGGGGCTCAGCTTGTCAAAGAGGCTGCCAGTAAGACAAATGATGTCGCTGGTGACGGAACCACGACTGCAACGGTCTTGAGCGAGTCGATTTATCGCGAAGGACTAAAGATGGTTGCGACTGGGGCTGACCCAATGGCACTTTCACGCGGAATCAATAAAGCAGTCGAAGTTGCTGTTGCTCAAGTATCGAAATTGGCCACGCCAGTTAACGAAAAGAGCAAGTCGGAGATCAAGCAAGTTGCCACGATCGCCGGCAACAATGACCCAAGCATCGGTGCTGTGCTGGCAGACGCTTTCACGAAAGTCGGCAAGAACGGTGTGATCACGGTCGAAGAAGGCCGATCCAACGAGACTTATGTTGACGTTGTCGAAGGCATGCAGTTCGATCGCGGTTTCCTTTCGCCGCACTTTGTCACCAACCAAGACGAAGTGACGGTTGAACTGGAGAACTGCCACGTTTTGTTGTTTGAAGAAAAGATTAGCAACAACAAAAAAATGATTCCACTGCTGGAATCCATCAGCAAGTCCAAAAAGCCATTGTTGGTGATCGCGGAAGACGTCGAAGGCGAAGCCCTGGCGACTTTGGTTGTCAACAAGATGCGTGGGATCATTTCGGCATGTGCTGTGAAGGCTCCTGGCTACGGTGATCGTCGCAAGGCGATCTTGGGCGACGTCGCGGTTTTGACCGGCGGCCAAGCGATCTTTAAGGATCTGGGTGTTGATCTTGAGAGTGTTCAAGTCAAGGATCTGGGGACTGCCAAGAAGGTCACGATTACCAGCGAAAGCACGACGATTGTTGGTGGCGGCGGCAAAAAGGCGGATATCGAAGGTCGCGTTGAGCAGATCAGGCGTGAAATCGATGGCACCGATAGCGATTACGATCGTGAAAAGCTGCAAGAGCGATTGGCGAAACTGGCTGGTGGCGTTGCACAGATCAATGTTGGTGCTGTCACCGAAACTGAAATGAAAGAGCGTAAGGCTCTGATCGATGACGCTCGTGCGGCAACCGCTGCTGCACTAGAGGAAGGTATCGTTCCCGGTGGTGGAACAGCATTGCTTCGCTGCAAGAAGGCTGTTGAAAAACTGGAGAAGGAAACCGAAGGCGACCAGATGCTGGGTGTCCGAATCATCAAGAATGTTTTGGATCATCCAATGCGTGCGATCGCGGACAACGCTGGCTTGAACGGCGCTGTTGTCGTCAACCGTGTCTTGCAAATGAAGGGCAAGACCGAAGGTTACGACGCGAACGCTGACAAGTACTGTGACTTGGTTGCCGCTGGCATTGTTGACCCTGCCAAGGTCGTTCGGACTTCGTTGACCAACGCGGCTAGCGTTGCGGCGTTGTTGCTGACAACGGAATCTTTGGTGACAGAGATTCCAGTCGAAGACGATGACGACGGCGGAGATCATCACCATGACCACGGCGGTGGCATGGGCGGCATGCCTGGAATGGGTGGCATGGGCGGAATGCCTGGCATGGGTGGCATGGGCGGAATGCCCGGCATGATGTAGGACAAGTAGAAACCTCAACCGGTTGCTACTGAATCCGACCCTCCCGTGAGCGGGAGGGTGACTGAATGATTAACAAACAAAACACAAAACCAACCTTCAAATAAGAAAATTCATCATGGCAAAAAAATTGAATCTGCGTCCCATGGATGACCGTGTCGTAGTCGAGCCAAATGCGGCAGAAGAAACCACTGCTGGCGGCATCGTGCTGCCAAACGCTGCTCAAGAAAAACCACAGCGCGGAACGATCGTTGCCGTTGGCCCTGGCAAGCTGCTTGATAGCGGAAACCGCGGTGAGCTGTCCGTTGATGTCGGCGACACAGTGATCTACGGAAAGTACGGCGGAAGTGACATCGAAGTCGATGGTCGCGAACTCAAGATCTTGCGCGAGAGCGACATTTTGGCAAAGGTTCTGTAGACCCGACCAACGGTTCTACTTGCTCTACAAAACAACACCCACAAATAGAGGAATCCTCTCGTGGCAAAACAACTACTTTTTGACGACCACGCTCGTGCTCGCATGCTTGCCGGCATCAATAAACTGGCAGATGCAGTCGCTGTCACCATGGGACCCACCGGTCGCAATGTGATCATCGACAAATCGTTTGGTGGTCCAACGGTTACGAAAGACGGTGTTACCGTCGCAAAAGAAATCGACTTGGAAGACCGTTTCGAGAACATGGGCGCTAAACTCGTCGTTGAAGTTGCTCAGAAGACCAGCGATTTGGCTGGTGACGGCACAACGACCGCGACCGTTCTGGCTCGTGCGATTTTCAAAGAAGGTCTTCGCAATATTGTTGCTGGCAGCAACCCGGCTGCGATCCGTCGTGGCATCGAGCTTGCTGTTTCCGCAGCAACCGAAAAGCTGCTTGAGATGGCGAAGCCTATCAAGAACAAAGAGCAGATCGCCAATGTTGGTGCGATCAGTGCGAACAATGATCCGGAGATCGGAAACTTGTTGGCAGATGCTCTTGAGCAAGTTGGTAAGGACGGAGTGATCACGGTCGAAGAAGGCAAGAGCCGCGACACCGAGGTTAGCTACGTTGACGGAATGCAGTTCGACAAGGGCTACATTTCGCCGTACTTCATCAACGATCCAAACACGATGGAAGCCAACCTCGAGAACGCGTTGGTTTTGCTGTACGAAAAGAAGATCAGCAATATCCGCGACTTGGTTCCATTGCTTGAGAAAACAGCACAGACCGGTCAGCCTCTGTTGATCATTGCCGAAGACGTGGACGCCGAAGCGCTGACTTTGTTGGTCGTCAACAAGCTGCGTGGAACGTTGAATGTCTGCGCTGTAAAGGCTCCTGGTTTTGGTGATCGCCGTAAAGCAATGCTGGGCGACATCGCGACTTTGACCGGCGGAACCGTGATCAGTGAAGACATCGGTATCCAACTGGAAAACGTCACGCTAGAGCATCTTGGCCGAGCCAAGAATGTGACCGTCGACAAGAGCAATACGACGATGGTTGAAGGTGGCGGCAAGCGTGCTGATATCGAAAAACGTGTCTCGCAAATCCGTGCTCAGATTGAGCAAACGGACAGTGATTACGACAAGGAAAAGTACCAGGAGCGTTTGGCGAAACTCTCTGGTGGTGTTGCCGTGATCAGCGTTGGTGCTGAAACAGAAGCGGAAATGAAGCAGAAGAAGGCTCGCCTAGAAGACGCTTTGCACGCGACTCGTGCTGCTGTCGAGGAAGGGATTCTTCCTGGTGGCGGTGTTGCACTCGTTCGCAGTCGTGAAGCGGTTGCTGACGCAGCCAAGAAAGCCAAGGGTGACGAGAAAGTTGGCGTCAACATCGTCTTGTCCTCTTTGGATGCTCCCATGAAGCAGATCGCGGACAATGGCGGCATCGACGGCAGCGTTGTGGTTGACGAAGTGTGCGAAAAGGCACAAAACTTTGGATACAACGCGTTCACTGGCAAGTACGGCGACATGCTGAAAGCTGGCGTGATCGATCCTGTAAAGGTCGTTCGCACGGCACTGGCCAACGCCGGTAGCATCGCTGGATTGCTGTTGACGACCGAGGCGCTTGTCACCAACCTGGAAGCTGAAGACAAAGATAAACGCCCCGTCGAAGGCGTGGTGGCATAAGGACGCCGACTAGTTAAATCCATCAAACGGGTCGTTCGCCGCAAGTGTGGTTGACGACCCGTTTTTGATAGACCTGCACATTTTGAAGTAACGCTTTTCTGGTAACCCGAAGCGTTAGCGAGGGACAATCAATCTTGACTCGGTCCCTCGCTCACGCTTCGGGTTACCAAAAACCAAGTTCCCAAACCTCCTTCGCGGAGCTCGCCACTTTGGAGCCAGAGTGCGCCGCGACGGAGTCATCATTACGTTTAGAACAAAAGCAAGCACGACCGAATGTCTGACAAACGCGACTACTACGAAGTCCTTGCTGTGGAGCGCGGCGCCACCAAGCAAGAGATCGATCGTGCGTACCGAAAATTGGCCATCAAGTACCATCCTGACAGCAGCAAAGTCGAAAATGCGACGGAGATGTTCAAGGAGGCAGCGGAGGCCTATGAGGTTCTAAGCGATGCCGACAAACGGGCACGCTACGACCAATATGGTCACGCCGGAATGCAGGGCGCTGGGCAACAGTTCAACGATGTTGAAGATATCTTTGATGCATTCGGTGACCTGTTTGGCGGAGGAATGTTTGGGGACTTGTTCCGTGGCCGCGGAGGTGGTGGCGGAGGACGGTCGCGACGTGTGCGCCGCGGTGCCGATATTCGCTGCAATGTCACTTTGACGCTCGAAGAAGCCGCTCGCGGTGTCAGCAAAGACATCTCGTTCCGGCGCCGAGTGCTGTGTGGCGGGTGCGACGGTAGCGGAGCCGCGCCCGGCAGCAAACCGACGACGTGCAACACTTGTGGCGGTCGTGGCCAAGTCATCCAGAGCGCTGGGATCCTACGTGTCCAAACGACTTGTCCCAATTGCCAAGGCGCCGGCCAGGAAATTGGCGAACCGTGCAATGGTTGCCGAGGCACCGGGCTGAAGAATGACAAGGCGGAGCTTTCCGTTGAAATCCCTGCAGGCGTTGAAGACGGCATGCGAGTCCGTGTTCAGTCGCAGGGCGAAGCCAGTCCAGACGGTGGACCGCCGGGAGACTGCTACTGCTTCATCACTGTCAAACAACACGAACTTTTTCAGCGAGACGGAACACATCTGATTTTGCGTTTGCCGATTTCGTACACACAAGCCGCGCTTGGCGCGAATATCGAAGTCCCGACATTGTCTGGCCCCCATTCGCTACGCGTTGATGGCGGCACCCAAAGCGGCGACGTGTTCAAAGTTCGTGGCCAAGGAATCGTTGACCCACACGGCGGCCGCGCAGGCGATTTGTTGGTGCAAGTATTTGTGGAAGTTCCCAAGAAGTTGCATGCTGATCAAGAAAAGATCTTGCGAGAACTGGCAGAGCTGGAAAACGAATCTGTGCTGCCAGAGAGAAAATCATTCTTGGCAAAACTCAAAACATTTTTTGATTCTGAAACCGTGGCGGAATAGAAATAGTCCAGAGCGGTTCACTGCCACAGAGGTCGATCGGTCGCACGATCAGGCCTGGCAGCGAAAACCCAAACAACAACCAATTTGACCATCTTATTCTTTGATAATCATGACCGAAGAAACTGAACCTATCGAGAACGAACCGACTGAAACCGAAGACACATCAGGCGCCGACAATATTGACGAAGTGCTAGAGGAAGTTACTGGCGAAGTCGTTGCAGAGACTCGCGATGAAGAAATGGAACGCTTGCGAGCAGAAACGTCGGAAGCGGAAAAACGAGTCTTGATGGCGCAGGCCGAAGCCGAGAATTTTCGCAAACGCATGCGCCGTGACTATGAAAACCAAGTCAAATTTGCGCCACTGGGCTTGGTGTCGGATATCCTGCAGGTTCGAGACAATTTGGTCCGTGCAATCGACGCAGCCGAGTCTTCCGAGGACATGGCAGGCTTGAAAGAAGGCGTCGCGATGGTAGCCAAACAGCTGGACGATACGCTTGGCAAACATGCGGTCAAACCGATACCGGCCGAAGGCGAATTGTTCGACCCGAATTTTCACGAAGCGATTTCACAGATGCCCAGTGACGATGTTGCCTCGGGCACTGTGGCTCATGTTGCAGTGACTGGATTCCAGATGCATGACCGTGTCGTTCGCCCCAGCCAAGTTGTTGTCAGCACAGGGCCTGCTGAATCGTAAACCCAAACATAGATTGCGAGAAATTCAAACATGCCTACTTACGACTACGAATGCCAAGCGTGCGGTCACGAAATGGAAGTTTTCCAAAGCTTCAGTGATCCGGTGAAACGCAAGTGTCCTGAATGCAAAAAAAACAAGCTGAACCGATTGTTTGGAACGGGAGCCGCGATCGTTTTCAAAGGCAGCGGGTTCTACGAAACCGACTACCGCAGCGAGAGCTACAAAAAAGGCGCTGATGCTGACAAGAAAGCAAAGTCTGAATCAAAATCCGAATCCAAGAGCGACAAGAAATCTGACAGCAAGGCCAGTAAGTCGGATTCCAAACCTGCGAAGAAAAAGAAGTCGGACTGATTCAGCCGACTCTCGCTCAAGTTGGGCTTTTCGATCTTCCTAACAGCAGCGGCATCCGAGTCGTGAGACTCAACTATAAAAAGGCCTGCAAATGAGAATCTTGCTCTCCAATGACGACGGAGTTTTTTCGCCAGGGCTGGCTGCTTTGGAGGCGGAACTGAAATCGCTGGGCGATGTTTCTGTCGTTGCACCTGCGGCAGAGCAAAGTGGCGTGGGTCACTCGATCACCTACCTGACTCCGCTGAAGTGCAATTCGATTAAACGCAATGGCGTGCACTGGGCTTGGGCGGTCGAAGGAACGCCAGCAGATTGCGTGAAGCTTGCGATTTGCGAATTGTTCAAAGACGAACCGTTCGACTTGGTGGTCAGCGGTATCAACAACGGCCTGAACGCTGGGATCAACGTCCTGTACAGCGGCACGGTGGCAGCGGCAATCGAAGGCGCGTTTTTTGGAAAAACAAGTGTTGCTGTTTCGATGGAATACTCCGACGACATGAACGTCACGGCAGCAGCGAAGATCGCCAAGAACGTGATCGGCGGAATCATTAAAAATCCCGATTCGAAAGGCCAGTTGTTCAATCTAAATGTGCCAACAGCCGCGACCGAGACGCCTACGGAATTGCAAGTCGTCCCAATGGGCCTTGCGCAGTACGGACGGTCATACGAGAAACGCACGGACCCAAGCGGTAGAGATTATTACTGGGCGTTGTGGAGCGATTCAGTCGAACCACCACCAGGACGAACGGACCTGAACGAACTGCGCAAAGGCAATGTGACGCTCACGCCACTGAAGTTTGACATGTCCAATCAGCAATTGCTTGACGACATGCGGTCGTGGAATCTATCAACGAAATAGCCCAGCACAAGGGCTGTGGAAAGTTTAAATTTCAAGGCTTCCGGGCAATAACGCACTGCCATAACTTTCCTGTGGTTGAACGAACAAAAATTGTGTCGGCCTCCGGCCTTTTTGGCTTGTCGTGTATACGTCCCCATGGCTAAAGTTTTGAAGTTGCGCTTTTTGGAATCTGAGAAACCAATCGCATGGAAGTATCGTTCGACAAGATGGGAAAACCAGCCACGGAGTGGCGACACAACCCTAGCCAGGTGCGTAAGCTCCTGGGCCTGCGGACCTGAATGATTCGCTCGTTTTTCTCCGTCCCGATCACCGCCTACGGCGGTGATCGGGACGGAGAAAAACGAAATGAATTTTGTGTTTCACCAACCTTGGGCTGACGCCCTTGTCTTTACCCACAACTGCTTGGCCCAAAAGTTCGAAAACAC
>CAYNNP010000221.1:0-10957 GCA_964398215.1 uncultured Pirellulaceae bacterium
CGCATCTCCAATGGCAACGTGCTGCGACGTTCGGTCACAGAGCAAAGGTCGCTTTACGTCAGGCATTGGTTTTGGTAACCCGAAGCGTGAGCGAGGGACCGTCCGTGTTTTTAGGCTGGAGGGGGCTGCGAGTTTTTTGCTTTATGAGCGGCACGGCGATAGCCGCCGTTTTTGTGGCGTTCGATTTCTGCGCAAATTAGCCCACGGCTAACGCCTTGTCGCTCACCAGAAAAGGCACTTCCCAAAAAATCACACCCTCGGAGGCCGACACAGCTTCTGCTTCGGCCCTCAGCTATCTAACCGCGTTTGGAATTCGCTCGCGTCCGGACTCACAATGCGTTGCAACGATTGTCCGCTAGAATACCGGTTGCCGCAAATGAATTGACTTTTAAGTTGGATCAACCTGATGAATAGACCTTGGCGAATTGCCGGTATCAATTTTTCTCACATGCACATGGGCGATTTACTACGTCAGGCTAGCGAGCACCCTGGTGCTGAAATTGTTGGCGTTTGCGACCAGCGGCCAGCTGAAATGAAAGCAGCAATCGACGCTTTGCAGATTTCAGCAGACCGTGTTTTTACCGATCACGCACTGTGCATGGAAGCTACCAAGCCAGACGTCGTGATCTTGTGCCCGGCCACTGGGGAACATGCTGACTGGGTCGAGCGAATCGCTCCCTATGAAGTTGATTTGTTTGTTGAAAAACCGTTTGCAGCATCACTTGCCGACGCTGACCGCATGATTGCAGCAGTGCAGAAAACCGGCAAGCAACTCGTGATCAACTGGCCACTTCGATGGGAACCAAGTCATTACACAGCTTGGCGGCTGATTGACCAGGGAGTGATCGGTGATGTGATTGAAGTGCATCACTACGGCGGCAATCGCGGGCCACTTTATCACGGCGCCGATAAAATTGAGTTCGAGCCCACCGCCCAGCAAAAACAACAGAGTTGGTGGTATTCGGAAGAGTACGGCGGCGGATCGCTGCGTGATTACTTGGGTTACGGTGTGACACTTGGCACTTGGTTCAACGGCGGGCAGAAACCAATCGAAGTCACATGTGTTACGACTGCTTCACCAGGCGTCGAAGTAGACGAGCATAGTGTTGCGGTTGCTCGATACGAAAACGGTCTGTCGAAATTCGAGACGCGTTGGGGCACGTTCACGGACCCATGGGTGCATCAGCCACAACCCAAGTGTGGTTTTGTGGTTCGCGGAAAAAATGGAACGATCGCAAGCTACGACTACGAAAAAACTGTTCGTGTTCAAACGAGTGATCGGCCGGAAGGTTACGACCACCCCATCGAAGAGTTGCCAGCGGGACAACGAAACGGCATTGAGTACTTTTTGGGCCGACTAGAAAATGGGCAGCCGATTGATGGTCCGCTCTGTCCGCAAGTTTCGCGCATCGGTCAACAGATTATTGACGCCGCGATCCAAAGCGCAGCTGATAAACGAACGGTGCCACTACCAAGTTAGCTTTTGCGTCTAGGCTAATCGCACTGAGCGCGTTGCGATGAACGGATCAAAGTAGTCTGCGGCTGCGCCGGCACCTTCGGGCCAATTGTCTTCGTACATGTCGGCCAGCGAAAATCCAGCGGCCAGTTGTCCGCCAATTTGGTCGGCCAACGTGTGGCCAAACTCAAGTGGTTCGCCTTCGTCAATGAAGTGCTGCCGTTCTGCCTCGGACAGACTCTGCAGATCCGAATACGGAATTTTGTGCTTCACGACTAGGTTGCCTTGCTGGGCTTTTCGATAATCGAATAGGTAGTACGCAGGGTTTGTGAAACCAGAAATGATACTGCCGCCAGGACGTGTCACCCGAAATGCTTCGCGCCATACCGCGCGCACATCAGGTGTAAAACTGTTAGAGCAAGGATGCACGATCAAGTCGAAACTCTGCTCCGCGAATGCACTCAGGTCGTCCATCAATCCCAAGACAGTTTTGATCGAAAGACTTTCGCGCTTTGCCACCAACAAGTCTTGGTCCAGTTGTGCTTGGCTATTGTCCAGTGTTGTTACGTTCGCACCGGCGGCTGCCAGAATCGGAGCTTGTTGGCCGCCACCACCAGCAAGGCACAGAACATCCTTTCCAGCCAGTGGCATCAACCATTCCTTTGGCACGATTTTCTTGGGCGTCAGTACGATCTTGGGTTCGCCCATTCGCGCCAAGTCAACTGATTCGGCGGTTGCCGGTACCGTCCATTGGTTACCCTGGCTGGCCAACCGGTCCCAAGCATCGCGGTTGTACTGCAGGACTTCGCTGGTTGATCGGGGTGTCGCCATAACGAAATGGATGGGTTCACTAATTGCCGCCAACCGGCTTGATATGCTGGCAAGGCGACTTCGGGACCGGGAAATGTTGATTTTGCACTATGAAAACTTGGCAAAGGATGCTCCCGCTGGCAAGGCGGTCTTTCGGTGGCCAGACTGCAGATTCTAAGATCGGGCATGGATCATCTGATTCGGTGTGCTAGCTAGCATAAAAATTTCGCCCTCACCGACTGCTGCTGGAAAGGAATCCGCATGCACGAACGAACAGAGCGCGCGATCGCTCGATTGTTGTTCGTTTTCTGCTGCGCGCTTCCTACCTTCGTCGTCATGTCAACCATCTTGGTGATGTGGACGCCATGGTTCCACCAACGCCAGATCGCAGCGATGGAAAAAGCTCGGTCCACGGACACTGGACTTGTTGTGCAGATCGCAGACTTTCAGCGTGCCACTCCCACCAAATGGAACTTGCAAGGCATCAAGCTTTCACATGGCGAAACTGAACATGAAGTCGCTTGGGTGCGAGCGATCAGTTGGGTGATCCGTGACGACGGTGTCAGCGCGCTTTTGCATCAGCCAAAATTGCAAGCGTCGCAACTATCCGCTGCATGGAATCTGATTCATGAACGATACATGTGTCGTCCCGAGCAAACTCTGGTTCCTCTGCAACTTTCTGCTAACGATCTGACAATTCATAGTTCCGGTGGTGATGTAACACTGCGCGATGTTGATGTGCGTGTGTCATCAAGTAACGACAAGGTGATCGCGACGATCGATTGTCTGCCTGCATGGGCTCCGAAAGATTCCCCGATTCGAATCACAATCACACGCGACCGAGGATCGTCGATCCCAAGTACTCAGTGGGTGATGGAAACTGGTCGCACTCCCCTGCCCTGCTCCGCTGTTTCAGACTACTTTCCAGCGCTCAAGCGACTTGGGCCCGACGCGGAGTTTCTAGGGGTTATGAAATGGGAAAGTGACGATAGCGATCAGTGGTTGGTAGATTTTGGCGGATCGCAATTCAGAAATATCGAACTGAGTCGTTTGTTTGAAGATCTTCCGCATCGGTTGACTGGCAACGCAGAATTATTGTTGGACCGCTGCACGATTCAACCCGGACGGATGGTCAACGTGACGGGAACGTTCGCGGCCTACGACGGCTGGGTTGGCCGATCTTTGGTGGACTCTCTGCAAACACATTTTGCTTTGCGGTTCACGCCGCACGCAACCGAAAATCCAACAGCCGATGTGGCCTACGGTTGCATGGCGTTTCATTTTCGGATGACGGATTCAGTATTGCGATTGCAAGGCAGTTGCGGCCAAGTTCCTGGATACGAAAGAGTCTTGCGAAACGTCGCGATCTGTCGCAATCATGTGGCAATGGCCGAAACGACGGTCAATGATTTTTCTTCGGCAGCATTGTTGCGTGTCTTAACGCCAATGGATGCAAGTATGGTTCCCATTACAAAGCAAACCCGCGCACTATTGGATTTGATGGTTGCCCCCGACGGACGTCATGGTTCGACTCCAAATTCCATGCCCAGAATAAAAATTGGTGCTGCAAAACAGTGGTCTGGCAACGAACCGATTCGCCAGCGATAACACGATGCTTTCGTCGAAATCGCCTGCTATTCACTCGATATTGTGGGGTAATCGAGTCTTGTTTGCGCAATCCAGGTGCTGGAATTGCCAATCGTTTGAAACCAGTAGCGAAATTCTTTGTAACCTTATTCATCAGCTGCGTGTAACCATTGTTGTGGGTTTTGGTGGCTTGCGTGAAATAGCAACATGTTCAAAATGGGAAACGTTTCTTGGCGGATCCAGCAGGAAATGATCGACCTGAAGCAGCGGAGTTTGCGACCACTCAGTGGTCCGAAATATTGCTGGCTGGAAATCCAGATCAGACTGGGGCCCATGCGGCGCTTGGTCGATTGTGCGAGAAATACTGGTTTCCCGTGTACGCAAATCTTCGTCGTCGCGGCTCGAATCACAATGATGCGGAAGACTTAGTCCAAGCGTTCTTTGCTGATGTTCTTTCCAGTCAAAAGCTATCTGTGGCTGACCAGTCTCGTGGCCGTTTTCGTTCCTTTCTGCTAACCGCCTGCAACAACTTTGTTTCCAATACGCATCGCCACAATAATGCGCTGCGCCGTGGTGGCGGACAGAAAACTGTTTCGTTGAATGTGAACATGGATGACCATGCACGACGATACGATGAAACCAACAGTCAACAATGGACGCCTGATCAACTGTTCGATCGACGTTGGGCTCTTGAGTTAATCGAGTTAGCAACTCAGCGGGTCCGGGCGGAATACGAAAGCCGCGGCAGTTCTGATTGGTTCGACGCGCTGCAGCCCTTCATTGCTCCGGCAGGAGACACGCCCTCGTATGCTCAAGTCGCTGAAGGCATGAATGTTTCGGTGGGAAGCGTCAAAACGGCTGTTCATCGTATTCGCAAACGATTTGGTGTCGCGCTGCAAGAAGAGGTCGCTGAAACTGTGCAGCATCAGAGCGATGTAAAAAATGAGCTAAATATTTTGCTCGATGCCCTTGCTGGCCGGTAACCTTTTCTACGGTAGCCGTGTATCGATTGTTGAATGCAGATTCACAGTCACCAAAAGACGAGTAATTAAACGATGCCAAACTACAGCTGCAAAACCTGCGGTGTTCCGCTTGACGGCAATGCGTCAAACTGTCCTCGCTGTATGCTCCAGATGGGTGTCGAAGAACCGACGATTGCCGCGGATTTGCACCGATTCGATCTGCCCACACCCGACCAACTTGATCGCGCAATTCCAAGGCTTGAGGTCATGGACTTGATCGCTCACGGAGGAATGGGCGCTGTTTATCGGGCAAGGCAACGGGACTTGGATCGCATTGTTGCTGTGAAAGTACTGCCTGCGGAACTTTCCAAGAATCGATTGTTTGTCGAACGTTTCGCTCAGGAAGCCAAAACACTGGCAAGCTTGAACCACGCCAATATTGTGATCGTTCATGACAGTGGTATCGCGGAGGGCTGGTGTTACATCGTGATGGAATACGTCGACGGTGTGACCCTGCGAGATGCGATTGTGTCCGGCAGAGTTACTTCTGAACAATCGTTAGGGATCGTGCCTGATCTTTGTGATGCTTTGAAAACTGCGCATCAGCAAGGGATCGTGCACCGAGACATCAAGCCAGAGAATATTCTGTTGACGAAAGATGGAGTGGCCAAAATCGCAGATTTTGGAATCGCAAAACTCTTGGGCGCCAACAATCAAGATTCCTTCAATGCTGGGACTCGCCGCTACATGGCTCCCGAGCAGTTGGACGGAAATGAAGATGTTGATCACCGTGCGGACATCTATTCTTTGGGTGTCGTTTTCTATGAATTGCTAACAGGACAAACGCCTGGCTCTGATTTTGTTCCACCCAGCGAATCGGCTGCCATTGACCAGCGTATCGATCTGGTCGTCAAAAAAACGCTTGAGCGCAGGCCCGAGTATCGCTACCAAGACGTCCGCGAAATCGCCGAGGAGTTAGAGCGTCTGCGTTCAAAAGAACAATCATTGCCATCACGCGCTCAGTTGTTAGCAGCAATGAATCCTGGCGTCGATTGGCGCACAAAAGCGACGGTCTTTGGTTATCCAGTCATTCATATGGCATCTGGCATCGATCCGAAAACCGGCAAGAAGCGGATTGCGAAAGGGTGGATCGCTATTGGCGACATTGCTATTGGTGCGATAGCCGTTGGTGGGGTCGGTATCGGCGTTGTTGGTATCGGTGGTTGCGGTATTGGGCTGATCGCATTTGGGGGCGCGGCAATCGCCGTGTTACTGGGAATGGGCGGACTGGCAACCGGATTGTTTGCTGATGGCGGAATGGCTGTTGGCGGCATCGCCCACGGCGGTGGCGCTGCCGGAGGGATCGCTGTCGGTGGCGGAGCGACGGGATACGTTGCCATTGGCGGTGCAGCAAACGGTAAGTACACGATCAGCGGGCGCGGGGTTTCACCTCCAGGATGGTTGGATACGAACTTAGGCAGTTTTGTTACCGACCAATTACCGGGCCTGATGGTCTCGATTCCGATTGGAATTTACTTGGCAATTCTGATTCCCTTATTGGTAACGGCAGTATTAAAGTTGCTGCGTTTTAAAAAGCAGCACCTCGAAAATGAGCCGTCGCGCAGTATCAAAGAAATGCCAAAGGGGTTATTGATTGGAGGCGTCGTTGCCTTGGTTGGCTCCTTGGTTGCCGTCGTTGTCATGTCAGTGAAATCTACGATGATGTTAAACCAGATCATCAAAATGGTGATCTAGTGATCATCCACGAACCTTAGCGGACGTCGTCAAGACTTTCGGTCGACTGAAGCCTTTCTTCTGACATAGTCAACCGATTGGAACGCTGCTTCCAGGGCAAAGCAGTTTTTCAAACTGCTTAAAGTAGCTCGGCTCTCCGAGCCGAGAAATCGGCAGGTCTCGGCTGGGACAGCCGAGCTACTATGTTGCCTAACTTGAAAAACTGATTTGCCCTGAACGCTGCTTCGGTGAACGCATACTTGCCACGTGTAGTTTGCTACACTGGTTGTTAACCGCGTCAGCGGTCGGACGACGCACCGAATAGTCCCCCGCCTCAAAGACAAGCCAATAACCAATCGGGTGCAGCGGACTTCTAGCCAAGGTGCCACGCGATGGAAAGCGTGCGGGTGCGAAGCCGCTGATCCAAAACTTTGTTTGGCAACCACGTAGTCTCCCGCAATCAACTTAGAAACGAGGCTTCCAGCCTATCACAATGAACGATCTCACCATCAGTCCTGATGGTGTCGAAATGGATACGCTTCTTGAGGAATGGTCGTGGGCAATGCCGGAGCCACTTCGTCCTGTTCTTCTAACTGCGATGGGCGATGCATTCGCGCAAGGCAAGTCTGGTGCCGTCTACTTTGTTGACATCGTGGAGGGAACGATCACACCTGTTGCTGACGATGGTGCCTCGTTTCAATCGCTAATTGCCGACACGCAATTCGTCACCGATCATTTGTTTCCATCGCGAGTCGTACAGCTGCGTAGTGCAGGCAAAACCCTAGTGCCGAATCACGTTTACAGTCACAAGCAACTGCTCGTCCTTGGCGGCAATGACGACGCTGACAACGTCGAAGTCACGGATGTCAGCGTTCACATCAGAATTCACGGTCAAGTTCACCGACAAGTCAAAGACCTTCCCGATGGAGCGTCGATCGATAGCATCAAGATCAAATAACGAACCAGAACGGGTGTGAAGCCGCTGATCACCGTCTTGCGTTGCATACTTCAGACGGGGTTGCCGATATTGAGTGGGCGATGCTGGTTTGCCACACGCACAACTTACACTGTTCAGCAATTCCTGGGACCGAAATGTCGATCACGGAATTGCGAGCGCTTCACCGCGACCTTGATACAATGTTGGTGTCTGGCGCGAATCGAGACTCGATTGACTACCTCTGGGACGAGTATTCGCGTTTGACCCTCGGCGGCGCTCGGCATCGCGAGGTATACGAATCTGATCGCGATGCATATTTCGACCTTAATTCGTATACTGGATTTCTCAATTCTGCAGCCCAAACTGCGGACTAATAGACCACAAACCATGCAATTCACTGAAGTGTGGCATGGCGCCATTTGTAAACGGAAACCAACTTCGCCGCATTCGGTGAACGTTGCCGTTGTCACGATTGAATCTGCCACAAATTGAACCGTCACCGAAAGTAATTCTCATGCAACGAATCTTCTTTATTGGGTCAATCTATTTGGCATTGGCCCTCGTTACTTCCGACCACTTGGTTGCACAGGAAAGACAGCGATCTAAGGATACGAAATCGAATCCCGCAGTTGGCTCATGGGACTTGGCGGTCGATTGGGGCAAGGGCGACGATGAAAAAGCTGGAAATCACATCCTCACCATTAATCGGGACTTGAGCGGAATAGTTAAAGACGTCGACGACGGTTGGACCACCGTTCTTCGCAATTTGAAATTCAACGAAAACGCTTTGACTTTCAGCTTCTACTACGGCGACAAAAAGGAATTCTCGATCGACTTTGATGGCAAAGTCCAAGGCAGAAAGATCGATGGGACGTTTTCAGCCTTCGGCGCGAAAGGCAAAGTCACCGGAACACCTCTCGACCCCGCAAAAGCAAAATCCGTCAAGTCCAGACCGTCGATGCTGGACGCCTACAACGCCCGAAGTTTAACCAGTTCTGAGGGCGACAAAATGAACTACCGATTGTTCGTGCCACCGAATTACGACGCGAAGAAAAAGTATCCAATCGTTTTGTTTCATCATGGTGGCGAAGGAGGAAATGACAATCGAAGTCAGCTTGAGGGAGCTTGCGTCCGCGAATGGATTCGTCCCGAATTCCAAGCCAAGAATCCTTGCTTTATCGTTGCACCTCAATTCCCGAGTAAAAAAGAGTTTGCCAAGAAGGAACGGGGCAAAGACGGCAAAGGAAAAATCGACGGAATGAAACTTACAATCCGAACCATACATGAAATCTTGGACAGCCTCGAAAAAGAGTTTTCGATCGACAAGAATCGGGAATTCGTAACAGGTTTGTCGTTCGGAGGCGACTGCACATGGTTTTCGCTATTTGAACGCCCCAAGCGTTTTGCGGCTGCCGTTCCGATCTGTGCTGGCTACACGCTTAATTCGTCAGCGGCGGAGAATGCAAAAAAGCTGGCCGATGTGCCCCTTTGGATTTTTCACGGGGATGCCGACAAAGTTGTGCCGGTACGAAGTTCACGTGTTATGGTCGAAGCCTTGAAGGACGCCAAGGGGAAACCAAGGTACACGGAATACGAAGGGGTCGGGCACAACTGTTGGGACAAGGCTTACCGAGACAAGAGTCTTATCACATGGCTATTCGCGCAATCGAAACCGGTTACCAAGAAGTAGATAGCTGTTCGTCCAAGCTGCCATCACAGAAAGGCTTTCATGCGAAAGGAAGTTGCAGCGTCGATGATTTGAAAGACTTGAGGCTGCGTGATGACTTCCGGGAGCGTGATTACTCGAGAGACCTTTGTCTGGTCAAGCGTCTTCCAGTCTCTTGGGCAAGTGATTCGGTAAAAGAATTTGAGGCCCGAAAGGATGACGGACTGTGTGCCCGAGGCGACTTCGCGATCGATGATTTGGTGGAGGAGGTAGTCGCGGATGTCTTGTTCGCAGAGTAATTCGGGCGGCCGCCTGTGGAACTCCGCAAGTTTGCGAACAGCGCGGACGTATCCATAAACGGTACGTTTCTTTTTGTCGTCCAGGATGAGGTCTTCAACGAGCTTGTCGTAGTAATGTCCTTTGAAAGCGGTCGAAGGTTTTGGTAAAGTGTTGTAGGTCGGCATGGCGTTGCAGCTCCTTTTGTAGTGAAAAGAAACAGCATGCCATGCCCGACCAAATTTTTAACGATTAAACCAATCAAGAAAACTACGCCGCGCAGCCCCCATAGATCGCAATTCGTTCGCCGTATCTGAATATCTCCATATGCAATCAAACGATGATTCAAAGCTGACGTCTTTCCTTAATTCAATAGAATCAGATCGCGGTACACCTCGAACAAATTCGAAGCGCCAGGTTGATAGCCGTTCCGAAACTCGCTTTACGCGATTCGCCAAATCCAATTGGATGTCGATGGTGCTTCTATTCCAAGCCGTGCTTATCATCGCGCTCATTGGATCGTTGATCGCGTACCCAACGAGAATTGCTGCGATAGCATATTTCATCCTTCTGCTTGTTCGTTGGCTGAACTACCCGCTCGTAGTCTCAGCCCTCTTCCACGACGATAAGAAATGGTTGGCCGTAGTTGCGGGGGCGCTTTACACTGTTTGCTCGTTGACTGGACGCCTTTGGACGATTGCACATTAGCTTTTATGCGTCGGCGAACCATGCGTTGGACCGAAGCACCGCATGGCGCCTTTACAAATGGGAACCACATGGGCGGTGCTCGGTCAACGCTGCCGTTATGCACCTAAAGAATCATGTCTAAACTCGGGGACGAAATATCTGCCACGCTGCTGCCCGGCATGACCATTGCGAAATCGCTCCAACAACTCTTCGATTGGATCGAGCAACACGGCTACTTCGTCGATACTGAAAATGGGCGTATTGGCTCGCTGTTTCCAGACGACGAGCTGAAGGCTGGCTGGACTGACAACGAACGTCCCGGTGGCACAATCATTGAGTTCGCCGCGGAAGGAAACGTAAATCTACACTATTGGTTTGGACACGAACGTCGTGAAGTGCTTGATCGACTATGCGTCTTCGCGAAAACCGGTGCGGAAGGATCAATGGCCGCGTTTTGGATTGACGATGATGGCAAACAACGGATTGTTCATCTGGGTTCGGGATCGGGCTCAACAATGTGCTGTGTACTCGCTGACGATCCCATTGAATTCCTGCGGCTTCTAGCGATAGGCTACGATGAAATATGCTGGAATGAGGCCTTCTCTGAACCACCGAATACCGACGACGACATGATCGTGCATCCCAACATTAAGTTCCAGAGTTGGGTTCAACAAACATTTGATGTTACAATTCCTAGCACTGCACTAGAGATTGTAAAAACCCCAGCCAAAATGGGCGACGCAAACTCAACTGATGAATTTTGCCAATGGGTCGAACGGAACGGTGCAAACCATTAAGACTTTGACATCGCGTGCGCTACGAACGCGGTCTCCTTCTTGTTG
>CAYNNP010000222.1:0-10878 GCA_964398215.1 uncultured Pirellulaceae bacterium
GGGCTGAGCTGATGTGATCAGGCTGGGACCGGCTGAAGCCGGGACTACGAACTGGGACGAACTAGGGCCGGCGGGTTTACCTCCGGTCAAATCGCTTCGTTGGCATGATTGGGTTGTGTCGATTGCTCGCGCAGATTCGTTGGTGCAATTGGAGCCTGATACGCAACGAATGAGTTCTGGGGCATTCGTGCCTATGGCGCTAACACTCCGATCTTTCTTCGACTTTGCCGACTGCGGAGACGATGACAGATATTACTGAAACATCTGAACCTCCCCCTCATCAAATTACCACCCGTGGTGGTCCCGGTAAAACGAATGCAATGATGTGCGTCCTGCGACATGACGGCACTCAATCTCCCTTGAAGCTTTCTCGTTAGTACTTCTTTGCATTCGTTTTACGTTTTCGCAGTCATCCAGTCCAAGATGCATGGCGAAGGGCCACGGGCCTGATGTTTCGCAGTCCCGCCCATGTTGTGCATGAACCTCCTGGAAAAATCATGGCAAAAAAAGATACCTTTCGCGTTGTTACTCGAGGTAGCGACGGCTCACTTTTGATTCGCGACTACCCAACCGTTGACCCTTTGGCTCAGTCCCACGACCAAATCGGCATCGACGATTGCAGCACCGATTTGGGCTTGAGAGGACTGCCGGTCTTCCGCGGCTTGATCGGACCGATGCCTGAAGGCAAGACTATCGTTCGATACGAAACACCGGAAGTGTTTGAAGCGATGACGAAAGAGTGGATCAACAAAAAGCCGAAGCGTCGAAGAAGACGAACTCGCGCTCAGATCGATGCTGACAACGCCAGAGAAGCGGCTGAAGCAGCGATGATGGCCGACGCGATTAGCTAGTCGAATTGGTCAGTAGGCTTTTGGGGCGAGCCTATTTTGGCGCGAAGGTTGCGCCAGTGATTCGGTGAAACGCATCGGCGTACTTTTCAGCGGTCTGTCTGACAATATCATCGGGCAGTGGGGGCGGATCGCTTTGTTTGTCCCAACCGCAACCGGACAACCATTCGCGCACGAACTGTTTGTCAAATGATGGTTGAGCGTTTCCGGGCTGGTACGAATCGGCAGCCCAGAAACGAGAACTATCGGGCGTGAGCACTTCGTCGATAAGCGTCAATTGGTCGCCGACCATTCCGAATTCGAATTTGGTATCGGCGATGATGATGCCGCGCGACGCTGCGTACTCGGATGCGGCGTTGTAGATTTGCAAACTACGGTCTCGCAGACGCAGTGCCATCTCGCTGCCAAGCTCGTCGACCATCCTATCGATCGAAACGTTTTCGTCATGGCCTTCTTCGGCTTTCGTTGCCGGAGTAAAGATTGGTGTGGGTAAACGATCACACTGCACCAATCCTGCTGGGAGTTGATTGCCGCAGATTTCGCCGGTTGCGTTGTACTCTTTTAGACCGCTGCCTTCGAGGTAGCCACGAACCACGCACTCAAACGGGATCACATTCGCTTTCTTGGCCAGCATCACGCGACCAACCAGCGGTGTTGTATCAAATTTGTCGCGCAGGTCCATCGGGACTTCGGTGCTGACCAAGTGGTGAGAAGTCTCCAGCCGATCAAACCAAAATCGGCTCATTCCAGTTAGTATTCGTCCTTTGTTGGGGATACCGCTGGGAAGGATGTAGTCAAATGCGCTAATTCGGTCGGTGCTGACAATTAGGAAATGTTCTCCGAGGTCATAGACGTCTCGAACTTTGCCGCTTCTTTTTGGGAAAGGCAATTCGGTGGTCAACAACGCGCCGTGCTCGTCGATTTTGTACATTGCAGTTTGGTTTGCGTCAGGCATGATAGAACTCTGTAGAATCGCTTCACGGTACTTTTGCAAACTTGGGGTCAGTCGGCAACCATCGGTAATTCGTAACCGGTGGTCGCCAAGAAGCGCAGAAATGATTAGACTTGTCTCTTTAGAGCCGATCGGGAAACCCTGATACGGCAGGACAACTTCCACTTTTAGCAAAACGGATTTCACTCATGGGGCAGTTTCTGTTTGACGTGCCCCCCGAAGCGACTGATTTTGTGAGTCAATCGCTGTGGAAAGACGCCTACATCTGCGGCTTGGAGGGAGTACCTTGGCAGTCCCATCAGGAATTTGATGGTGAACGCCTCACCCTCACACGCACCATCGATTCGTCGGGCAAGCTATTTATGGCATGCCCAATCGAAGGTCTTGGGTTCCGCACGCTCAGTACTTGTAGTCTGAAGTCTGTGCCTGAACCGCATTTGTTGCCGCTGGAATTGGCGAGAGGAAGTTGTTTTCGGGCGCGAGTTCAGTCGGATGTGTGGCAACGTTCGGGGCTGACACTTAGCCAGAAATTCACGGATTTGGTCAAAGAAGGCACCGGCCATTTTTTGACGGCGGCACAGAATCGCGCCAACCCGGGAGTCAGCACCGAAAGTGCGTTGAAGGCGCTTCAAGTTTTAGAAACTGCGATTGAAGATTTGGGTGAATCGTATGCTGTGCAATCGATTTCATTCCGCAAGCAACATGAACCGCAAATTGGGACGCTGCTGGCGGGCACGGTTGTGCCTCCGTCGCCAAGCGATTCGCCGCACGCAGAACAGTTCCGCGCGGCTTTCAATTCTGCGTCAGTGCGTTTGAGTTGGGCGGATATCGAGACGGATGCTGGACGCTATGATTTTGATCACGCATCTGAGAGCATCAAGTGGTGTGCGACTCATGGCTTGCGAGTCATCGGTGGGCCGTTGTTGGATTTTCGTGAACGGCTGTTACCGCATTGGCTGTATCTGCTGGAGGACGACTTCGAGGCGTTGTTGAACGCGGTGATTAGTTTCGCAGAAAAAACCGTCGCGCAGTTTCGCGGCAGCATCCATTTGTGGAATTGTGCTGCGGGCCTGAACACGCCGGGACCGTTGAAGTTGAAAGACGAAGAGATCATGCGTCTTGCTGTTGGCGTGTTGCAAGTTGTTCGTCGTAATGACCCCAACACGCCAGCGGTTGTTTCGTTTGACCAGCCATTCGGCGAGTACTTGGCACACTACCGTGACGGAATTTCGCCGTTGCATTTCGCTGACGCATTGGCTCGCAGTGGGCTTGGCATGGCGGGATTGGGGTTGGATGTCAGGTTCAACTACGCAAGTGATTCCACGTTGCCCAGGTCGGCTGTCGATTTCGGACAGATGATCGACCGCTGGGCGACTTTGGGTATGCCGTTGTTAGTGCAGTTCACGGTGCCCGGTGGCAAAGGCGCCGACACGAACGCTCAAGCACCAGCGGACATTCTGGGCAGCGAGTTTTACCATTCGGACCCAGCTGGATCGCAGCTCAGAATCGCGGCTCCGATCATACGAACCCTGTTGGCAAAACACATTGTTCACGGTGTCGTTTGGGATGGCTGGTCGGACGCTGAACCGCATGTTTCCAGCCACAGCGGGATTTTGGATGCTAGCGGAAACGCAAGACCGATTTTGGACTACTTCATTCGCTTGCGACGCGATTTCTTGGCTTAAGCTGTTTTGTCGCGCCAGATGCGATTAGCTTTGCGGTTGCCAACAGTGCTAAAATCTTTCAATGCCGAATCGAAAACGGAGCCACCTGGACCTTGAAAGATAGCGAAAACGAATCGAGTGAATCGTCGCCGGAGCTTGGGTTCGAGTACGCTGCGGCAAAGGTCAAGTCGTTCCCGCACACGCCGGGCGTTTACTTGATGAAGGACGCTAGTGGTGTTGTGATCTATGTTGGCAAAGCAAAGGATCTGCGTTCTCGGGCTGGTAGCTATTTCTTGAAGGCCGCTGCGGAAGAAAAACGTACAGCGACATGGATTGGTGAAATCGCCGATATCGATTTCTTGGAGTGCGAGAGCGAAGTCGACGCGTTGTTGACCGAGTCGCGATTGATCAAAGACATTCAGCCCAAACACAATAAAGAGCTGAAGGACGACAAGACGTTTCCGTACTTGATGATCACCACTCGGGAAGATTTTCCTCGCGTTGAAGTGACTCGCGAACCGAAAGCCAAAGGCGTCAAGCTCTATGGGCCGTTCACCAGTGCCGGGGCTCTGCGCGGTGCCGTCCAAGTGCTTCAGCGGATCTTTAAATTCCGAACTTGTTCGCTGGATATAACCGAAGGCGATGAGCGGTGGAATTGGTTCCGCCCGTGCCTGCTGGCGAGTATCAATCAATGCACGGCGCCGTGTAACCACCGAATTGGCAAGGACGACTATCGACGCGATGTTCGGCGTTTGCAAACGTTCTTGGAAGGCGGCAAAAAGAAGTTGCTCAAGGAGATGACCTCCGAAATGAAAGCTGCCAGCAAGTCGCTTGACTTTGAGCGAGCGGCCGTCCTGAGAGACGAAATTCAGATGCTGGAGCGGTTGGAGGAACGCGGCGAGTTGGAAACGCACGCACAGCCCGAGGTCTTTTATATCGATCCGAAAAAAGGGTTGGCGGGCCTGCGCAAGGTTTTGAGTTTGCCCAAGACGCCGAGGGTGATCGAAGGCGTCGATATCGCGCACTTGGGTGGCGGCGAAACGGTGGCGAGTTTGGTGCAGTTCATTGATGGGCTGCCGTTCAAACCTGGGTACCGGCGTTTTCGAATCCAAGACGTCAAGGGCGTGGACGATTTCCGTAGCATCTACGAAGTGGTCTCGAGGCGTTTTCGTCGATTGAGCGACGACGGGGATTCGTTTCCCGATATTTTGCTGATCGATGGTGGCAAGGGCCAGTTGAGCGCGGCGATGGCTGCGTTTCGTGATCAGCAGATCGACCCGCCGACGGTGATCTCTTTGGCGAAACGCGACGAGGAGATTTTTCGTCCGGGTGAGTCCGACCCTATCAAGCTTAGCCGAAGTGCATTCGCGCTCCGTTTGCTGCAGTATGTTCGAGACGAATCGCACCGTTTTGCACAGCACTATCATCATATTTTGCGTTCCAAATCGACGATGGATCGCTAGTGCCAAAGTTGTACTAAAACTTGGTAAAACGGGTAGCTGAAGTCGTTAGCTCGGCGTTTAAATCCGAGGGTGAATCACTTTTTCAATCTGAGTCGTTCGTAGATTGGGCATTCTTGCCCGATTCAAAGCGTTTTTAAATTCAGTCGGGCAGGAATGCCCAACCTACTTTGAAAATTCGTGGCCGCTTTTCAAGTGCTTGTCGATTCGCCACGATAGGTGTTCGTTGCGATGTGCCAATAGGCGATTTTGACCCGTTCCAGGAACGCATGCATGAACTCAGAGACCGATTTTGGCGAAACCGGAGCCTTGGTGGGCGTGATCATGGGCAGCCGGAACGATTGGGAAACCATGAAGCCAGCCTGCGAAGTACTGGATGGATTGAAAGTCGCCAATGAAAAGTTTGTCGTGTCGGCGCATCGTACACCCAAGCGAATGTTTGCGTACGCTGAGAGCGCTGCGGAACGAGGCATCCGGGTGATCATTGCTGGTGCCGGTGGCGCCGCGCACTTGCCAGGCATGGTTGCATCGGAAACGAACTTGCCGGTGATTGGCGTGCCGGTCCAAAGCCGTGCGCTTCAGGGGCTGGATTCACTTTTGTCGATCGTCCAAATGCCGGGTGGGATACCGGTGGCGACCATGTCGATTGGAACTTCGGGAGCAAAAAACGCAGGCATCTTCGCCGCAAGGATTTTGGCGCTTAGCGATCCGGACCTTGCAAGTCGACTTGCCGCCATGGTTCAGCAACAAACGCAAGCAGTGCTAGAATCAGCCAAACTGTAATCGATACAAAAACCTTTACACTTGACAATGAATTTTGCCGCCATGCCGAAGCTGGAAACCGATCAGGAAACGGTCGCGCCTACTATTTTGCCAGGAGCCACCATCGGGATGGTAGGTGGTGGCCAGCTGGGACGAATGTTTGCGATGGCGGCCGCGTCGATGGGCTACAAAGTGATTGTGTTTTGTGGCAGTGATGACGAACCGGCAGCGCAGGTTGCCGACGGAGTGGTCACCGGAGAGTTGACCGATCACGAAGCGGTCAAGGAATTTGCCAGTCACTGCGATGTGATCACACTAGAATTCGAGAACATTCCTGCCGAAACGATCCAGCGTTGCAGCGAGTACGCGCCGACGTATCCATCCTACAGCGTTTTGCAAACGGCACAGAATCGTCTGACTGAAAAATCGACCTTCAAAAACGCGGGCCTGCCGGTAACACCGTTCTTAGAAGTATCAAATTCAGATCAGCTGATTGATTTTGCTCGCCAGCATAACTGGCCGGTGATTCTCAAATCCGCGACCAGTGGTTACGACGGCAAGGGGCAACATCGCGTTCAGGATGAAGAACATGCCCGGGCGATCGATTGGTCGGCGACGGATCTCTGGATCGCGGAACAGTGCATCGATTTTTGCAAAGAGATTTCGATGATTGTCGCGCGTCGACCCGATGGGGTAGCGGAGTGTTTTCCGGCAATGGAAAATGTTCATCGCAATCACATCTTGGACATCACAACCACGCCTGCTGAAATACCAGATCAGCTTGCCAAGCAGGCACACGAAGTTGCTATTGCGACAGCGAACCTGTTGGACGTTGTTGGTTTGTTGTGCGTAGAAATGTTTGTTGTGGAGCAAAACGGCCAGTTCGAATTGATGATCAACGAAGTTGCGCCGCGTCCTCATAACTCAGGGCACTTGACGATCGAGGCGTTTCAGACAAGCCAATTTCAGCAGCACTTGCGGGCGATCTGCAGTTTGCCACTGGGCAGTACTGAACTCGCCGTCGGCGGTGCTGCAATGGCAAACTTGTTGGGAGATCATTGGGATGGCGGTGCACCTGCCTGGGACCGAGCTCTCAACGTTCAAGGTGTGAACCTTCATCTATACGGAAAGTCGGTTGCAAAAGCCGGTCGCAAGATGGGGCATTTAACGGCCACGGCAACCGATACTGATCTCGCGCGACAAATGGTGATCGACGCACGAAAGCAATTAGAATGAGAATAGCCATCGATTCATGCTTGTCGCGAACCGAATCCAGTCGCTCGTGTTCACAATCCAATCACAAGACGATCGATCGACGATAAGTGGGCGAGGCAACGGGGCGATCGTCGCGTCAAAGAATAACTAACACCTGAAGACGGCAAAATGGAATTTCTAGGCATCCCACTCTACGACGATGACTTGATCAAGTTGCTCGTGCGATTCACGATCAACCTGGTCTTCTTGAGTCTAATCGTTGGCTTTGTCATCTACCCGACTCAACAGAAGCGTGATTTCGCGTTCACTGCGGTGATGCTGAACGTCACCGTGTTCTTTATCTGCTTTACGCTCAAGAAACTAGAAATCGACCTTGGAATGGCGTTGGGTCTGTTTGCCATCTTTGGCGTACTCCGGTATCGCACCGATGCGATCGGAACCAAAGACATGACGTACTTGTTTATCGTCATTGGGATCGCAGTGATCAATTCACTGTCAAACAAAAAGACTAGCTATGCCGAGGTTGCGACGGTCAACCTGCTGATTCTATTCACAGCAATGTTAAAAGAATGGATCGTCGTTCGCACGCTGCCCAAGGATCCACCCAAAAAGGGTGCCAAGCGAAATCCAACGAATGGAATTGCTAGCGAGAACAAGCCTGCCAAGTACACGATCGAATACGACAAACCGGAACGTTTGGGCGATCAGCAGCGTGCAGCACTGTTGGCGGATCTTCAAGAGCGTACTGGTTTGAAGATCACCCGGGTTCAGGTCAAAAGTATCGATCTACAGCAAAACAAAGCCACGTTGAATGTTTGGGCGGACACCGACGAAGCCGGGGCGTAGCTAACGGCAAATGGAAGGGCAAAGTATTGGACGTCAGGCATTGGTTTTTGGTTGTAGGCCGGACCAAGGACGCAATACGTGCCGGAACAGCGCAAACGCCTTCAATGTGTCGCGGAGATCACACTATCAACGACGTTTCTACTTGCGTCCGCAGTTCCGGCAATTGCAGCGTTTGCTCGGTCCGGCCTACATCAAGAGCGCGTCGGGTTACCAAAATGCCCAAAATCTTGCTTCGGACAAGAGAAACTGCTTCGACGCACGACGAACCATTTGTCAAGACCTTTGACAGCGGGTGTTGGCTCCGATTCTAATCAGCAACTGATTCATTCTTCGCCACCCAGCGCCCACATCTATCGGCAATGAGCTTTCAATGAGCAACCTACAACCGGCGGACGATCGAGACCCCAAGTCCTTGCGTTCTCATCGTTGGTTTGGCCCCGATGATTTGCGATCCTTCGGTCATCGTTCTCGATTGAAAGCGATGGGATTTGACGACGTTGACTATACCGACCGGCCGATCGTTGCGATCCTGAATACGTGGAGCGAGTTGAACACATGTCACTCGCACTTTCAAAATCGAGCCGACGAAGTTCGCCGAGGAATCTTGCAATCGGGCGGATTCCCCGTCGAAGTTCCAGTCATGTCGCTTGGCGAAATGTTGATGAAGCCGACGACGATGCTGTATCGCAACCTGCTGGCAATGGAAGTCGAGGAAGTGCTGCGTTGTCACCCCGTTGACGCGGCGGTTTTGATGGGCGGATGCGACAAGACCGTGCCCGCGATGCTGATGGGAGCAATCAGTGCCGACATTCCATCGATCTTTTTACCTGCAGGCCCAATGCTGAAAGCGAAGTGGAAAGACGTTTCGCTTGGCAGTGGCAGTGATGTCTGGAAGTACTGGGACGAACGGCTTGCTGGTAACCTTTGCGACAAAGACTGGAAGGGCATCGAAAATTGTATCGGGCGCAGTGCAGGAACTTGCATGACGATGGGAACTGCCAGCACGATGGCCTGCGTCACCGAAGCGATGGGGTTCAGCCTGCCGGGTGCGGCGACGATACCAGCTGTCGTTGCAGAGCATTCACGTTTAGCAACGCAGACCGGTCGCCGCGCTGTAGAAATGGCTTGGGAGCAACTCAAGCCGTCCACGTTCATGACCAATCGGTCCATCGACAACGGCCTGATAACGTCGCTCGCCATCGGTGGCAGCACGAACGCCATTGTGCATTTGATCGCCATCGCCGGTCGGCTTGATATCGAATTGTCGCTGGATCGGTTCGATGAACTTTCGCGGACCACGCCGGTGCTGGGTGACATTCGCCCGGGCGGCCGTTACTTGATGGAAGATTTTCATGATGCAGGCGGACTACGAGGCTTGCTTTCGCGCTTGAACGACCTGCTGCATTTGGATGAAAAGACGGTTGCGGGAACGACGCTTGGAAAGCAGATTGAGAACGCCGAAGTCATTGACGATCAAGTCATTCGAACGCGTGCGAATCCGGTCGCGTCGGCGGGAGGCACGTGCCTGTTGCGCGGAAACCTGGCTCCCAATGGATGCGTGATCAAGTCCATCGCGGCGGACCCAAAACTACTGGTTCACAAAGGGCCTGCGATCGTTTTTGATGACTACCCATCAATGAAGGCACGCATCCATGATCCTGATTTGGATGTCAACGCGGACAGTGTGTTGATACTCCGCAGCGCGGGTCCGTTGGGCGCGCCGGGTTTTCCAGAATGGGGTATGTTGCCAATTCCACGAAAGCTCTTGGAGGCAGGTGTGCGCGACATGGTCCGCTTGAGCGACGCAAGAATGAGCGGCACGAGCTACGGGACTTGTGTCTTGCATATCGCGCCGGAGAGTGCTGCCGGCGGCCCACTGGCTTTGGTGCAAGACGGTGATGAAATCGAGATCGATGTCCCTGAACGAAAGATCCACTGGCACGTTACGGAGGACGAAATCGCTCGCCGCGCAGCTGCTGCCAAACCGCCGAAACCGTTGCCCGAAAGAGGCTACGAACGATTGCATGCGAAACATGTTAGCCAAGCCGACAAGGGATGCGATTTCGATTTCTTGGTCGGCCGCAGTCCCGATAGCGAACCTGGAATCTACTGAACCAGCGCAAACTGAAACACAAACCCAAACGCTTAATCACATTTAGTCGACATTGATATGAAAACTGATCCTTTTGACCCAGCACATCTTCGCGATTCCGTTTTTGCAGTCCCTCCGCTTGCTCGTGATGCCGATCTAGAAGTCTGCAAAACCGAGAACGAAAAAATCATCAAGCACCTGGAATCCGGCGGCGTTCGGTCGATCCTGTACGGTGGCAACGCGGTGTTTTATCACACTGGATTTCGCGAATACGAAAGTCTCGTTGCGACAATCGCCGATGCCGCTAGCGACGACACGGTGATCGTGCCAGCGGTTGGTCCATCCTATGGGTTGGCGATCGATCAAGTCGAATTGCTTCGTGAGTACGAGTTCCCAACTACCATGCTGTTGCCAACGGACAACGTGGTGGACCAAGATGGACTTGCGACGGGCATTCGGCGCATTGCGGAAGCGTATGGAAAACCACTTGTACTGTATCTGAAGTTCGATCGTTGGTTGGACGCAAAACTGATTCGGTCACTGCACAACGATGGAGTGATTTCATGGATCAAGTACGCGGTGGTTCGTGAAAACCCGTCGGTGGACAACTATTTGACGGAAGTCCTGCAGGCATATCCGGCTGAGCGAGTGATCAGTGGAATCGGCGAGCAGCCGGCGATTGTTCACATGCGTGATTTCGGCGTCGCTGGATTTACAAGCGGTTGTGTTTGTGTGGCACCGTCGCAATCGATGCAAATGCTGCGAGCAATCCAAGCTGAAGATTTCAACAAGGCAGAAGTCATTCGCGAATGGTTCATGCCACTAGAAGATCTGCGGAATGACATCAGTCCAATTCGCGTTCTACACCATGCGGTTTCGGAGGCAAAGATTGCAAACACGGGACCGTTGTTGCCATTTTTAAGCAAGCTGCCCAGCGAACAGATTTCAGCGATAGCAAACGTTGTCGACAAAATGGTTAAACGATAAGGCAGAATTGTCGGCATTAGTAGGCAGAGGAATGGGGGCAAAGGAATGAGTT
>CAYNNP010000223.1:0-10803 GCA_964398215.1 uncultured Pirellulaceae bacterium
TGGGCCAAGCAGTTGTGGGTAAAGACAAGTGCGTTAGCATGGGGTTCGACGCATTGCACCACCCTTCGTTTTTTCCGTCCTTCATCGCCGCCGCCAGCGGCGGCGGCGATGCCAGCGCAATTTGTCGTGTTGAACAATTCACTAACTCCGCAATAACACACGCCAAAACTCACGCATTGGGTTACCGTTTCTTTAGGCATCTCAGCTTGAAAAAGTGATTTGCCCTGGAACATTCACACACGTACTTGTGTCTGGGTCTTGCGTACAATAATTGGCTTACCATTCTTGCACCTTCTGTTTGATCGTTTCGAGAATCAAGAAATACTGATTGCAAATGCCGAATGCTATTGATGCTGCTTCGCTTTCGTTGCTGACTGACCTGTACCAGATAACCATGGGATACGGTTACTGGAAAAACAAGATGCACGAGCGGCGGTCAGTGTTTCACCTCTTTTTTCGCCGCCCTCCCTTTGGCGGTCAATACGCGATCGCAGCTGGCCTGGAGCCGGCTGTCCAATGGCTGACAGACTTTAAAATTACAGACGACGATGCAAGCTATCTGAAAACTCTGGTCGGTAACGATGGACAGCCTTTGTTTTCAAATGAATTCATTGCGGCCATTACGGGCATGCAACTCAATCTTGATATCGACGCGATCCCGGAAGGCACCGTTGTTTTTGCTCATGAACCGCTGCTTCGAGTCACCGGCCCGCTATGGCAATGTCAGTGGGTCGAAACAGCCCTGTTGAACATCATCAACTTTCAAACTTTGATCGCAACGAAATCGTCCCGCGTTTGTGATGCGGCGCGGGGAGAACCTGTGCTAGAGTTTGGTTTGCGAAGAGCACAAGGAATTGATGGTGCGCTGGCAGCATCCCGTGCCTCGTACATCGGCGGATGCTCAGCGACTAGCAATGTTTTGGCCGGACGAATGTTTGACATCCCGGTCAAAGGGACTCACGCGCATAGCTGGGTGATGTCATTTGACGATGAAGCCAGTGCATTCAATGCCTACGCTGATGCGATGCCCAACAATTGTGTTTTTCTGGTCGACACGTACGACACGATCGAAGGCGTACGGCGCGCTATCGAAGTGGGAAACCGGCTGCGTGAACAGGGGCACGAAATGGTGGGTGTGCGATTGGATTCTGGAGACCTTGCTGAGTTGAGTATCGGAGCGAGAAAACTCTTGGACGAAGCCGGTTTTGCCGATGCTGTGATCGTCGCCAGCAACGACTTGGACGAACAGGAAATCGAAAAGCTGAAATCCCGAGGAGCCACAATCGCTGTCTGGGGAGTTGGCACCAATCTGGTAACGGCCCGCGATCAGCCAGCCCTTGGCGGTGTCTACAAATTGGCCGCTATCGAAAACGATCAAGGAGAATGGCTACCACGAATCAAACTTTCCGAATTGCCAATCAAAACATCGACGCCTGGAATCCTTCAAGTCAAAAGGTTCTTTCAAGATCATCAAATGATTGGCGATGTCATCTATAGCGAGTTGCTGGCGGCACCCGAGTCAAGCGCGGTAGCGTTTGATGGTAGCGGCTCGTTGGACTTCGCCGATTCAACTTCCCAGCTGGATATGCTGGTACCGGTCATTCGTGACGGAAAAGTCGTCTATGATCAGCCGAGCATTCATGCAATTCGCGATCGGGCCGCAGAGCAACGCGCCACATTGCCACCGGGTAGCCGGAAGCTGGCGGGCGGCGAATCCTATCCCGTTGGGTTGGAGGAATCGTTGTCGAATCAAAAGTTGGATTTGATTCGCGCCGCCCGAGAGTAGCTGAGGACCGCGCAACAAAAAACGACTCACTTTAAAAGCAAGTCGTTTTGAGCGTTTAAGAATGCTGGATCGTTCCGATCAATCCCACCACCACTGTCCGTCTGCCAACTTGGAAGGCCCTGCGGACTGTTTTACTTTGTTGTTCACGCCTGTTGTGTCGACCTGCAAAGTTCCCTTTTGCAGTGCTTTGCGTGGACTCACATGAACGCCTCCACCAAGAGGTGTCATCAATGTATTTCCTCGCCAAATGGCGTTCACAGCAGTTTCAACTTGCTCTGGTGCTGTATGAGTTTGAACTTCATAAGCAGTTTCATCGCCGAAGACCTGCATCGCCCAACCGGCTTGCCCATAAAAGTCTTCCTGTTGGATGTAGGCCGCCGCAATGCTGACGTTCATCAATTGGCGTAATTCAGCATAGATGCGAACACGATCTGCGATGTCGTTGTATTTATCGGTGAACTCTTGACAGAACGCTTGGCTAGCTTTGTTGACACGCCCAGAAGCAGTCCGTCGACCGCCCGCTACACGCTCGTTGGCACCAACCAATTCGATTCCACGTTCGTTGATCTTCATCGCCATTCCGTCTTCGCTGACAGAAACACCATCGTAGCGAGGCTGAAAGTACCAACGCTCCATTGCGTTTGCTGCAACAGTATTTGGATTTGCACGCTCAACGTAACTTTTCATTCGCATGGGAAGTCGTTCCAGCCCAATCCCAGCCAACTTCATCCGATAGTCAGCTTCGACTAAAACGCGTGCGAAGTTGGTTGTGTCAGGCACACCACGGAAAGTAACGGTTTGCAATCCAAGATTATCCTTCAGTCCCTTTGCCAAGCGAGCAGCATCGTTGGGACGCAATCGTCCGCGCACCGATGCCAAAAACTGCTGCATTCGCTGCAAGCCTTCTTGGGTTGGGTCAATCGAAACACTGATAACATTGGTTGGGTTTGCGTCTGGACCGAATGCTCGAAGTGCAGTGACCATGTCTTCGGTCAATACAACGGGCTTTCCGGTCACGATGCCAACAAGACGACCTGCCGGATCAGCAACAACACCTTCGGAGGGGCCTGCGATCACAATGTCGTTTGTGTCTGGATAAAAGAATACGTAGTCGAGGGAAGTCAATCCAGCCAAACTTTGCATGTCTTGTGTTATGGGTTGACCAGCAGCAAGCTGTGCGTCAATCGCTGCTTCCAACCGGTTCAGTGAAACCTTGCGAAGTTCACTCGGGCGAGTCAAATCGCTTTTGTTCATCGTTGCACGAGCTGCCAACAATCTTTGCTGGGCGACACGTGGGTCGAATTGACGAACGCCAAGCACACCTTTCGCATCGATATCGATACCGCCGATTGGGTTACCAAAATTGGTACCGCCGCCGCCTCCACCACCGCCGGCTTGCCCCATTGCGGTTGTGGCCGAAGTTGCAAAGATCGAACATGCCATCAACATGGCAAGCTTGGAAAGGCTGACAAAGAGCTTTGAAAGTTTCATGGCTGACAGATAAGAGAGAAGCGTTGAAGCTAGGAAACCCTAAGGTTTGGGCGGTTCAGGGTGGTAGAGATACCTCCTGAAGTTTAGTTGACGATCTAGCAAGTCACAACAAAAATCCAGCTTTCCGGAGCCTCAGTGCTGGGGAGCTGGATTTGCTGCACACTTGCCCCGCAAAACCCGTTTTTGCCGTAAAACGTGCGTGTACAATCGTCAAATTCGGGCGAAGTCGACGCTATTCTGCGTCGCCATCCTCGGGGGCGTCTGGCACAACCGGATCTTCTGGAGCACGTTTGCGTAGCTTTCTTTGCAAACTTCGGCGATGGATCCCCAATCTGCGAGCCGCCTCGCTGATGTTTCCGCCGCAATCCGACAACACACGGTGAATGTGTTCCCACTCGTTCCTGGCAAGCGAAGGTGCTGGAAACGCGATCGCCCCCTCCGGGACACTTGGTTCATCACCACGGATGAACGCGGACAAAATATCATCCGCGTCAGCTGGCTTACTTAGAAAGTTCACAGCTCCAGCCCGAACAGCATCAATTGATGTAGGGATGCTGCCAAAGCCCGATAGCATGATGACGCGAGTATTTGGCTTGATCTGCAAAAGTGCGCGAAGCAGCTCCAAACCGCTTTTGCCTGGCATCCGCAAATCTAACACCGCCAAATCGGTAGGGCGTTGGCGAAAGACATCAAGAGCTTCGTCGTAATCGCCCGCAGACTCAACCCGAAAACCACGCTGCTGCATGGCCATCGAAAGCCGTTCGCGAAGCACAAATGTATCATCAACCAACAGAATACTATTGGCACCCACAACTGCAGCGTTGTAGACGGGAGGACGTTCGTCAGTCGTTTCGTTCATGATCATTTCTTTTTCGCATGCGATAGGTTGGCGGCACCCGCACGCCTTCCATTGTACCGTGATCAATCGAATTGGCGATTGCAAATTTCAGCAACTTCACTTTCCTGTCTGATTCCAGATTGCCCACAGCACATTCTGCATGATGAATTCCGCTATCTGACGGGCCGTCTGATAAGTCATCAATGGCGATTTTTTAATCAATCAATCTGGTATTGGGTGGCGTTTGGTCGCTTAGCGGCAAAGTAACGATCGCGATCGTGCCAGAACCGACTTCTGAGCGAAACTCGATATCACCCCCCAAACGCGAAATCACATTTCGCGACAGAAATAGCCCCAAGCCGATTCCTCGACCAGGTTCCTTTGTCGTGAAAAACGGATCGCCCACACGCCCCAGCACTTCGGTGCTCATTCCACTACCGGTATCCGTTACGCTCAAACGAAATTTGCCGCCGCTGAGTTCCGGTTTGACTTTGACATGCGCGTTTTGGTCGCCCGCATCAAGACCGTTGTGAATCAAATTTCGAATCGCCTGAGCAACGGCTTCTTGTGGCAACCAAAGAGGTTGGCTTTCAACATCCGCTGGGCCATCAATCACATCGACCCGGTGCGGGTCTCGCACTCCATCAAGTGTCGCATCGATCAACTCACCAATGGTAGTCTTGTTCCACTGCTGAGCCATTGAGTCCCCAGCTGCCGATCGCATTCGCTGCAAGATCTGGCGGCACATTTCTAATTGCGATTCGATCAAATCCAAATCATGTTTAACACTATCGGGTTGTGGGACGTCTTGTAGGTGCGTTGCTAACTCGCGTACGACGACGTCAATCGTTGAAAGCGGTGTCGCCAATTCATGCGCCGCGCCAGCTGCCAAAGTCGTCAGCCCCTCCAATCGTCTGTTCGCAGCATTGGCTGCTTGAGTGTGTCGCAACTGAACTTGCTGCTCGTGCAATTCACCCGATGTTCGTGTGACGTAATAGGTGACAACTGTCGCGCACGTTGCAAACGCCAACATTTGCCCAACGATTCGAAGCTCGTGATTGGGTACAGACGTCAAATCGCCAAGCCCTTGGACTGGCACAAAGTAAAACAATAGGTACGTGTAACCCGCCACCGCCAACAAGGTTAAAGACCAGGTGAATTTGGGTCGAATCATCATGCTGCCGACCGCAAGATTCACAAAGTAAAAAAATGCGAACGGATTGTTAGCACCGCCACTGAAATACAACATCGCCGTTAGTGTCACCAAATCCAACAGCATCAGCGCCAATGAAACGGAATGAGTCACGCTTGGTTGCTCGCTCGCCACCGCAGCTTGGGGATCACTATTCGCTACCTCCGGCGCTTGATCCGGCATCGCACTACGTAGCCAGATTCCGTAAACGACATTGGTTGCCGCGGTAAGCCCGACCAACAAGCACAAGGGACCGAACGCGACTTCGATTTGCGTTAGAAACGAAGTCGCGATAATTGTCATCAATTGCCCTGCGACGGCTAACCAGCGCAAATGCAGCAACCAAGTTGATGAACCCAGTCTTGCGGGCGCAATCAACGAGATTTTTCGATTGTCTCCGTTAGGTCGCACGGCGTTCTTTTGTACGAGAACCAATGATTCGTGTGCCGAATCACTTCATTTGATCAACAGCGAACAAGGCGTGGTTGATGGTCACGGATTGTTCAACAACACTAAGTAATTCCACTGAATCGTCCCGCTAGCCAACTCGGCCGGAAAAACACGAATCTGATCGCCAACTTCGATTTGAGTGTCGCGACCGGCTTGGAATGTCAACCGATCGCTCGCTGCGTAGGTGCTGCCCAACCATTGTGGTTGCGATTTTACTCGACAAGCATACTCAAACTTGAAACCTTTCGCGCCGCTAACTTCAACAGCTTGGGCGCTCAAGCTCCAGTGACTGACGCCAGCGGCACCAACCGCCAAAACCGTTGGCACACCACTAATGTCTTCGAGTGAAATTTGTTGAAGCGGCGCCGATGGTGGCCAAGGCTGATCCGCAGTGCCTTGGAGGCTACTGATTGAACCATCCATTCCCTGGATAAAAAACTGGTGATCGAATCGATCCGCATTCCACTGAAAACGCAAACGCATGCTCTGATCATGCAGCGCCAGTTCGATTGGTTCAGGCTTTGAAACAGTCATCCGAGTCACTTGGTGGCAGAGCAAGAAAGATTGTCAAACTGCTTCAATAATTCCAATCCAGCAGCTTGGCTCTTTTCTGGGTGGAACTGCGTCGCAAAAATATTGTCTTGCCAAATCATCGCACAAAAGTCGATGCCATAGTTGCAAGTCAACGCGACAACGTTGGGATCCGATGGCCGCACGTAATAGGAATGTACAAAGTAGTAATGAGTATCATCAGTCGTTCCGCTCAAGATGGAAGGTGAGGTTTTTTTGGTAACCGTATTCCAACCCATATGAGGCACCTTGAGCGATTTGTCTGGCAATTCGAACCGAACGACATCGCCTTTCAAGATCCCCAGTCCTTCGTGTTCGCCGTGCTCATAGCCCTTTTCGAACAACAATTGCAAACCCAAGCAAATCCCCAAGAACGGTCGCCCCGAATTTGCGAAATCACGAATTGGGTCGGCTAGCGAGCGACGATTGATTTCAACCATCGCATCGCCAAAGGCACCAACGCCCGGCAAAATCAGTTTCTCGGCGTCACGGATTTCTGATGGGTCCGAACTGATTTTCGCTGCACCACCAACGTGCTCGATCCCCTTCTGCACGCTGCGGAGGTTTCCCATTTGGTAGTCAACGATTGTGATCATGCGAATTCCGTAGCGTCACGGCAACAAGTGGGCAAAAACACATCGTACCGACAAGCTCGCAGTTGCTGCAGCCCACGCTGGAAAGACCCAATGCCGATTGATCGGTTCGGGGATATTTTGTCACCTCTGCCTGCGTTTACGGCAAAGCCCTTCTTTTAAAAGACACAACACACACCAAGTCGAAAACGCCAATCTGGAAGCAAAAGTGAATAACAATCGACAAGGTCCGTCGGATACGACAATCGTCCGGTTTGATCTACAATGCTGCGACTTACACAGACTCCGCCCCCTAATTCTATTTTCATAATGGCAACTTACGACGTATTTGGTGTTGGAAACGCGATTGTAGACATGCAAGCTCAAGTCGCGGATTCCGTCTTGGCAGAACTGGCCATCGACAAAGGGATCATGACGCTTGTTGACAATGATCAGCAACAATCGATCCTCAAGACAATTGCCGACAAATCGATCAACCGTTGTGCCGGTGGTTCTGCCGCCAACACGATCGCTGCGGTCGCTGACTTTGGCGGTGCTACGGCTTTCGTTGGCAAAGTCGGTGACGATGACACCGGTACTTTCTTTCTAAAGGAAATGCGCGACTTGGGCGTTTTCATGGACGTGGTTCCTGCCAAAGAACAAAATGGAACCAGTGTCGTCCTAATCACCGAAGACGCCCAGCGAACAATGCTGACGAATCTGGCAGCGTCCACAACGTTGACCGAAGCCGATATTGATGAAGCCGTCATCAAGGATTCGGAATACGTTTACGTCGAAGGCTATTTGTTGACTGGTGACACAACCAAGGCTGCTGCCTACAAAGCCATGGACTTGGCCAAAAAGAACAACATCAAGGTTGCCTTCACCGCATCAGATCCGTTTCTGGTGAATATGATTCGCGATGAGATCTGGGAGCTAATCACCGGCCCAGTCGATCTGTTCTTTTGCAACGAAGAAGAGGCCAAGAGCCTGACTGGTGAAGATGACCCAATCGCAGCCGCTACCAAAATTCACGAGCATGCCGAAAACGTTGCATTGACGTTAGGCAAAGCCGGTTCAATCATCATGCATGGTGGCGAATCGAATCCTATCGAAGGCGTTGAAGTCAGCGCGATCGACACGACAGGCGCTGGCGACATGTACGCTGGGGCGCTGTTGTACGGGATCACCAACGGGATGACTTGGAAACAAGCCGGTGGCCTTGCGTCGCATGCGGCTGGCCGAGTCGTTTCGCAGTTAGGTGCAAGACTTAGTCAGAAATTCACTGAGTCGGAAGTAAAACAACTTGGTGGACTTTCATAGCCATGGAACGTGTTCTTTTTCGTAACGCTCAGTTAGTTTTGCCAGACCAAGTGCGAAAGGGATCTTTGTTGATCTCAGACGGTAAAATCTTGGAAATTGACGCCGGTGACGCACCGGCCGATCAAGTCATTGATTGCCAAAACCGTCATATCATGCCAGGCGTTGTTGATGATCAAGTTCACTTTCGCGAGCCTGGTCTGACTCATAAAGAAGATCTTTCCACCGCTTCACACGCTTGTGCGGCCGGCGGCGTGACGTCATTCCTGGAAATGCCGAATACCAAACCGCCTGCCGTCACACTGGACGGGGTCCGCGCAAAAGAAGCTATCGCAGCGCAAAAGTCGCTTGTGAATTACGGCTTCTACATCGGTGCGACGCCGGACAACGTCGAAGAACTAGCTGGCGCAACGGATGTACCCGGCATCAAGATTTTCATCGGCAGCAGCACGGGCAATTTGTTGGTTGATGAACAAGCTGCGTTGGAGCGGATCTTCGCAGAAACAACGCTTCCAATCTGTGCCCACTGCGAAGACGAAACCACCGTCCGCGCGAACGCAGAAAGGCTTGCTGGTACCAGCGATATCGCTGATCACTCGCGCATTCGAGATCAAAACGCTGCCATGATCGCCACCAAGCGTGCAACCGATCTGGCGCGACGCCACAAACATCGCTTTCATGTGCTGCACGTTTCGACCGCCGCCGAATTGGAATTCCTGCAAGACGCGAATCCGTACCTGACCGCTGAAATATGTTTGCACCACATTTTCTTCAATGTCGATGACTATCCTCGATTGGGTAGCCGCATTCAGATGAACCCGTCAATCAAAACGGCCGACGACAATCGGCTGTTGATGGATGCACTGCTGGATGGCACCATTCAAGTGATCGCAACCGACCACGCACCACATACCTTGGAAGAAAAATCCAAACCCTATCCGCAAAGCCCCTCTGGATTGCCTGCTGTCGAAAATAGTTTGGCCTTGATGCTGAACAAGGTTTCGCAGGGAACTTGCTCGCTATCGCAGGTCGCAAATTGGATGAGCGACGCACCAGCTCGTGTTTGGGGAATCGTCGGCAAAGGTAGAATCGCGACTGGTTATGACGCCGATTTGGTCATGGTCGACATGCAACAAGAACTCACCATCCGTGACGAAGAACAACACACGATGAGTGGTTGGAGCCCCTGGCACGGTGAAACGTTGACTGGTTGGCCAGTGTCGACCTTTATCGCTGGCAAGCGAGTATGGGATCGAAAAACCGGTTTTGACGAAAATCATCGGGGCAAGAAACTCCGCTTCGATCACTCTCGCGGTGGATACTGGGCCACTTCCGATGGCATCGGAACCTGAACCCAAACTCCCGATCGATTACACTTGGTAGGCTATAGTCGCCGGCGAAAGCCCGGTTAACTCAAGGCTGCTGTGTGTGATCACACAACGCGCGCCGAAACAACTGCCCTTCCAATTCACGCCCAACCCATATTGAACAACATGAACAAACTGATCATCGTTTTTATTACTGTCGCGATGCACTTCTCGATTGCAAACGCCGACAAACCTGGCGAAGTTATCTCGCTGTTCAACGGAAAAGATCTAACTGGCTGGGAAGGCCGCAAGGATTTGTGGTCGGTCGAAGACGGAATGATCGTTGGCCGAACAGTCAAAGACAAACCACTCAAGAAGAATACTTTTCTGGTTTGGAAAGCAGGCGAAGTTGAAAATTTTGAACTCAGCCTTGAATACAAAATCGAAGGCGGTAACTCCGGTATCCAATACCGCAGTGAAGTAAAAGACCAGAAAGAATTCGTTGTCGGTGGTTACCAAGCTGACATTGATTCGACGAATAAATTTGCTGGGATTTTATACGAAGAAAAAGGCCGCGGGATCCTTTGCCAGCGCGGTGACAAAACGACCATCGACGCGAGCGGCAAAAAATCCAAAAGCAACTTTGCTGATTCAGCTGGTCTTGCAAAAGGCATTCACCCTGGCAAATGGAATTCCTATCGCGTTGTCGCCAAAGGCAACCACTTGATGCACTTCATCAATGAAGCCAAAACTGCGGAGGTCATCGATGAGCAATCTGACAAAGCTGCCAAGAAAGGCGTCTTGGCATTCCAACTGCACCAAGGACCACCAATGGTCATTCGCTTCAAGAACGTCAGTCTCAAAGTGCTGAAGTAGTCCATCTTTTGCTTGTACTTTCTACGTAGCGAAAGTCGTCAAGACAATTGGCGATTCACATAACGCACCACCATAACTCTCCTGTCGTTTAACGAACAAGAATTGTGTCGGCCTCCGGCCTTTTTGGGCGTGTTGTGTATACGCCCGATGGCTCACGCCATGGGCTAGGGTTGTGCCGGCCTCCGGCCGAAAAACACGGACGCATTCACGAGGCAACAAAAAGGCCGGAGAGGCTGTGAGTTTTTTGTTTTGTGAGCGGCAAGGATAGCCTCCGTTTTTGTGGTGTTCGATTTCTGCGCAAATTAGCCGACGGCTAACTCCTTGTCGCTCACCAGAAAAGGCATTTCACAATAAATCACGCCCTCGGAGGCCGACTCAACCCTAAGCCGTTGACGACTTTC
>CAYNNP010000224.1:0-10799 GCA_964398215.1 uncultured Pirellulaceae bacterium
GAAACGACTTGGAGTTCCCGGCTGCTTTTCGGCGATCGCGTCGAGACGGGCGACCTCGGGGCATTGTAAAAATCATTCCGGAGACGTGTCATGATCCGTAACGAATCGGAGTACCAGGAAGCTGTCGATCGGCTTCGTGATGAAAAGAATCGGATCGACGAAACGAGCAAAAAGCTTCGTGATGATGGTACCGATGCTGAGTCAATCAAACGCATCACCGACCCTCTCGTTTCGTTCCACTTGCAACTTCGCGAGGAAGTTGAAAGCTATGAACGTTTGCGACGCGGGCAGTTTTCAGAAATTCATAATCTGCACGGCCTGGGGCAACTACTGATTGGCTTGCGGATCGCGCGAAATATGTCTCAGCGTGAGTTAGCCGAAAAGCTTGACGTTCATGAATCCCAGGTCTCACGCGATGAACGCAATGAGTATCACGGAATAACCATTCAACGCGCTGCGAAAATTCTCGATGCCCTTGGTGCTTCCCTGACAACGCAGGTTGCTTTGCAACTGGAGCCAACGGAGTAAGCAGGCCAGCACTTGAACAATCCCAATCGTGAACCGACCGTCCAGCAACGTATCGCATTGACCAAGGCGATCGCAGAAGAACGCGAGTGTATGCCCGCCAACATTGCTGCTGCCCGCGAAGCCAAACCGCGATTGCTGGCCGAAGCTCAGTTTCGCGTCGATGTGGTTCGTAGGCTGCGTGAGGCGCGCGAAGCGGCTGGGGTTTCGCTTTCGGAACTTGAGTCTCGCACGGGTATCCAAAAGTCCGCTCTTTCACGTCTTGAAAATAGCAAGGCGCCCAATCCAACTCTTGCGACGCTGCGAAGGTATGCGGATGCGATTGGGATGCAGATCGATTTTTCGATCGCTGAAAAATCAGAGTGAATGCCGCCTTGAGTCGCTCTTCTTTGGATCGGTTTTTCGGGATCGAGTAAGTAGCTGTATTGCCCTCCCCGGCCGCTACCGCGTCCGACCCTCCCGCAAGCGGGAGGGTGAATTGATTGTGCTGATCGGGGTGACGGAGGTCAGTGTGGTTAAGTCGCATTTTTCACCTCCGTGTACTGCTTGGCGATTGCGGTTGCTTCGGCTTGGATTTGCTGGGCGACGGTTGTTGGCGACAGAATTTTGATGTCGCTTCCGAAACTCAGTAGCCAGCCGCGTAGCTCGGGTGTGTTGGCGACTTGGTAGGTTGCGATCGCGGTGCCGTCGCCTTGCATTTCCACTTGTTGACTGGGATGCCACTTGGATTCGGTCACGGCACGGGTTGCGTCGGATGAAAAGCGAATGACTAGCTCGATTCGTTCTTGGCCTCCGTAGACACCAAAGCACGGTGCTAAGTAATCTTCGACGCAAAATCCGGATGGAATCGTGTAGGGAAAATCCGTAATTTCCGCTGCTGAAATGCGGTCAACTTTGAAGGTGCGGATTTCGTTATGTTGTTCGCTGAACCCGATCACGTACAACGAATTTTGGTAATGCCGAATCGCGTATGGTGAAATCGGATAGCTGATCGGTTCGGTCGATCGGCGTGATTGATAGGTGATGAATACGTTCTTGTGTTCTTCTAAGCTCATCACAAGCTGAACTAAGATGTCCGACTTGTCGCTGTAGTCGACGGTTCGCGGTTGTTGCAGCGCAATGGTCCGCGCATAGCGGTCGCAGTATGCCAATACGTTGTCGCTTAACCCGCTGCGTAGCTTCTTGACGGCAGAAACCGCGGCCTTGCCGATCTCGGTTTTGGCCAGCGAACCAAGCGATCCAACCAGCAGAAGTAACGCAAACGCTTCGTCAAACCCCAGTCCGGCACCGGCAATCTTGTCGCCGTTGAGCGTCCAACGCCGTCGACCATGGTCTTCTGTTGTTTCCGATAGCGGGAAACCGCATTCCTGTAAACGTTTTAGGTCGCGACGAATCGTTTTTAGACTGACGTTGAAATAGTCTTTCAACTCGGCAACGGTCAAACCATGACGGCGTGACGTCAGTAGGTTCAAAAGCATCAGCTGCCGGTCGATTGTGCCACTTGCAGATCTCAAATTGCCCCCTGTTCCCTGGTGACGTTCGATAAAACAATTCACCAAATGTATGCATAGTGCTGTGCAATACGTGTCCAATGTAGAATGTTTTTTCGTCGATTTCTATGCACTCGGCATTGTGGTGCATGGCAGAATCTGGATTAGTGGCGGTTCTGTCCAGGGTGAATAAGGTTTCGCGATTACTCGGATGGAGCGCCAAATAGTTGTTTTTGGCTAAGCCTGCAAACACTAATTTTGGTATTGGTGAAGAGGTGCGCGAGTGTAGGTGTACTGGTGTACTGATGACGGGCAGAGTCGGACTCTCAGGCCTGGAGAATCCTCCCCAATCATCGCGATCAGTTTGTCTCGCTATAGAAAAGTGGCATAGGCTTCCAGCCTGTGGTTTTGCGATTCACAGGCTAGAAGCCTATGCCACTTCGCTATTTCGCTGGGACGGTTAGCCAGAGTTGGGTTATGTCGAATTGATCTGCTAGGCGGTTTGTTGCGATGTATTTGGTGCTGGGCGATCCGTCGCTCTCGAGTTCGACGGCGTGAATGCTGAACTCGCCTTGGTGTTTTGTTTTTGGCTTTGCGGTGAGTTTTAGTTTGATCGACTTGGATGTGCCGCCCTTGGGATCGGCAATGGCTTTCGATAGGGTTACTTCAGGTGGTAATCCAGTGGCAGAAAATTGGAGCGGTTTCTTGTGCCCGTTTTTTCGGTTGATGTTGATGGTGATCTCGATACTGCCGCCCGGTTTGATAGTCCACTGGCCAGAATCAATAGTCAACTTCACGGTCGGTTTCTGTTCGTGCAGCCAGACCGCATAGGCGTGCCTTGGTCCATGTTTGTCGACGGCATCGGCGACTTGTAACTCTACTTCGCCGTCATAGCTGGCTTTGAAATTCAATTCAGAATCAAATTTGGTTCGCGACGTGTCGTCGTGACGCGCGATTTGTTTTTTATCGCTTGGATTGATCGCTGATAGAACCGTGTCAACTCGAAATCCTTGTGCCCGTGAATACGATTTGGCGATGTATCGTTTGCCTTTCTGCACCGTAAAACGAAATCGGTCGATTTGCTTTGGTGCAAGGATCTTTCCGGCCAGCACAGCGGGGATTTGATCGACTTGGGCAGGCGATTTGGGATCCGATGAAGCCATCATCGTTTCTGCGGATTTATCTGCAGTTCCCAGCACATGCCAACCAATTGCTCCCGGCGAAAATACTGTTTCGCCCATCAACACGGTGGCTGGAAATCGATTCAATTCACTGCTGGTCAAATTCCATCCCACCGGCGTGATCGATTTGGTTGGCTTGCCGATCAGGATTGGGTGAACGTGGTCAAGAAATGGGCCGACGGTGGCGCGCAATGTGTAGACGAAACTGCTAGCGCCGGCGAATTCGATCGTGCTATTGGGCGTTGCTGGAAATGCAAAAACGCGGACGATGATGTTGCGGTCGCGTTTCGCAGTGAAGACCATTTGTGGATCGAGATTGCGTTCATCATCGGCTTGGGCGAAAACGTTTCCGCGTTCGTCGGTGAGCTGCAAAACCGCGTCCATCGGCGACTGCAGATATTGGTTGGCGATTACAGAAAGCACGAGTGTTTCGCCAGATTTGATACTGATGCGATAACAGTCAACTTGACGAGACTTGCTTAGCCGACCGGCAACCGCTGTTGGCAAAACAAGCGGCTGGGCATCGCGGTAGTGTTCGTGATTCTTGTCCGTTTCCGCTGTGACGGGCACGCGCGATATCAGCAGTGGCATCAACGCTGAAGCCGAAGTTGCGTCGACAAAACGCAGCCATGCAATTCCCGGCGCGGCGTCGTCCTTGATTGTGACTTTCCACTGGCCGGCTTTCTTCATCGGGACCAGCGAAACATCATCGCGATCACAACGTACTTGACATGGCCATTCTGGAAACTTGCCCTCTGCGATGATCTCTGAGACACCCGTTGATACAACTGGCGGGTACAGGCGGTCGGCTTTCAATTGCGCGAGGGCAGATTGATTTTCCAGCGCAAGCCCAACGATCATCAACAAAGCGAAACACTTGGCGATTCTATTCAATGCGTTAGCCCATCAGTTCGCTGATCGGTGTCGAATCGCTAACCAGATGAACGGGTCGTCCTTGGGGCGTGTACATCAACTGTCCAGGATCGATCCCAAGTTTTCGATAGATGGTCGAAACGAAATTCTCGGGTGCAAGAATCCGGTCGACGGCAGCGTAACCCTGCCGGTCAGTTGCACCAACGACTTGGCCACCTGGGGTTCCACCGCCGGCGAACATCACGCTCATCGCATTGGACCAGTGATCACGTCCGGCGTCTTTGTTGATTTTTGGAGTGCGTCCGAATTCGCCCAAAACGATGACCAGGGTTCTGTCCAATCGGCCACGATCCGCTAGGTCTTTGATCAAGGCAGCAATGGTGGCCTCCAGCGGAGGAACCTTCTTTTCAAAGCCTTTGAATAGGTCGCGGTGATGGTCCCAGCCGCCGTTGTAAAGCGTGACGAAGGGCACACCGGCTTCGACCAACCGCCTGGCCAGAAGCGCACGTTGGCCGAAAGAATTTCTTCCGTAAGCGTCGCGGACTTTTTCGGATTCTGCATGAATGTCAAACGCAGCTTGTGCTTCAGGGCTTGTCATCAACTGCATGCTTTGTTGATGGAACTCGTCAATCGCCGCAGTTGGATCACCAGCGGCAGGGTCGTTGATCCGCATCAACTTGTCGACTTGGCGGCGGATTTCCTGACGGTCGTCAAAGCGTTGTTCGGTCAGTCCGCTGGGGATGGTTACATCGCGAACGCGAAAGCTGCTGCTGTTGGGATTGTCGGGAACAACAAACGGTGCGTACCGAGACCCCAAGAAGTTGGGGCCGCCTGATCGCGACATGCTGGGAATTGAAAAGTAGGGCGGAATCCCGTGTGGAGCGCCGACTTGATGCGACACCGCACTGCCGATACTGGGATGAAAGCTAACGAATGCTCCGCAGCCAACAGGGATTCGCGGCGGAGCACCGGTCATCATGTAATGGTTGCCCGCGCCATGGTTGCCCTGGTCGTGCTTGATCGAGCGAACGATGGCCAGCGAATTCGAGATCGATGCTAGTTGCTTGAGATGTTCCGAAAATAGCATGCCGGGGGTTTGAGTTTTGATCGGGCTGAACTGGCCACGAATCTCGACAGGCGCTTCCGGTTTTGGGTCGAACGTTTCGTAGTGACTTGGTCCGCCGTCAAGCCAAACCAAGATGCATGCATCGGCTTGTTTGGGCAAATGCTTGTTTGGCTCACTTGCTCTGAGTGCACCGGCAAGTCCACCAGCTAGAACGCTGCCCAGGCCAAGCTGCAAGCAATCGCGCCGCGATACTCCTTCGCAATTTCGATTCGTAGTTTTCATGGTGGTGGGACTATCTAATTTAATTCTGAATTACAAACTCGGGGGCGTTGATCAATGCCCACATTAAATCTTCGATCACTCCGCGTCGATTCTTTGCAGAATCGATCAGATTGGTTGTGTACAACTGTTCGGCTTGGTTCGGCAATCTTGAAAACGCGGATAAGTATAGCTCCTGGGCAATCTGTGCCGATGCCAATTTGCTCTCTGCGAGTCGCTTGGCACGTGATTGATCGCTGCGAATTCGCCCATCAAGCTCTCGAGAGTTCATCAAGTGCAATGACTGGGTGACTGACGAATCTGCCATTCTTTCGCAGGGCGGATCCTGGTTCTCGTTCGGTCGCCCGAAGGTATCTAAAAACATTGAATCGACACGATGCGTCCAAACTTGGCTGGGCCGAGAACCCTTCGCCATGCCGGGCAAATTAGAATCCGTTTCGGACACATCGGCGATCGCATCCAATAGAACTTCGGCGCGAAATTGATGGCGATAATGTCGGGAGTAATTCAACCGATCGGCAGCGTTGTTTTCCGAAGGCTCCGAGCGTAAAGCGTAAACGTTCGACAAGGCAATCGTTTTGATCAGGTCTTTTAGATCGTAGCCGGATTGCTGAAAGTGATCTGCAAGAGCGTCCAACAAGGCGGGGTTGGTCGGCGGATTCGTGCTGCGCAGATCGTCAACCGGTTCAACGATCCCACGTCCCATCATCAGCCCCCAAACACGATTGACCTGAACTTTTGCAAAGTAATCGTTTTCAGGCGAAGTCATCCAGTCAGCAAGCGATTCGCGAGGATCATCGCCATCCGCGATCGCGCTTGCTTGACCAAACAGCGGTTGTGGCGAAAGCGTTTCTCCGGTCACGGGATGTTTGACCGATCCGTTTGTGGAAACAAAAATGATTTCTTCGCTGCCAGAGATTGGAGGTGAAAGCCCCGTGCCCTTGTGTCCAACTTTGGAAAAAAAGGCTGCGAACTGGTAGAAGTCTTTTTGGCTCCAGCGCTCAAATGGATGGTGATGACACTTTGCGCAGTCCAAGCGAACGCCCAAGAACAATTGGCTAACCATCGTTGCGACTTCATCCGGCGATCGACGGTCACGATACAAAGTCGGAGCACCGCTTTGCCACGTACTGCCCTTGGCGGTTACCAAACGCCTGACGAATTTGTCGTAGGGAACGTCTTGGCGGAATTGTTCGCGAATCCAATTGTCATAAGCCAATACGGTTTTGATGCCAACACGATAAGGATTTGGTCGCAACAGATCCGCCCACTGATTGGCCCAATGATCAACGTACTCGGGACGATCCAAAAGCTGTTGGACAAGCTTCTCGCGTTTATCAGGATCGTCACTTTCCAAGTAGTTGCGGGCTTCGTCAGCCGAAGGCAATCGACCTATCAAGTCCGTGAACAACCGACGCAAAAGAACATGCTGCTCGGCTGCCTGCGATGGTTTGATCGACAGTTTTTGAAGCTTCTGGTAAACCAGAGTGTCAATGAAGTTATTGGCGGGGAGCGTTTCAAAAAATGCTGCAGCAATATTTTCAGATTGAGGAATCAGAACATTTGCCACACAAATCTGATTCATGTACCTAGCCATGATCGCGGTCTCGCCAGGAATCGTACCAGCGGTCAACTGGCCGGTCTCGTTGACGTCGACTACTGCGGCATCATTGGACAGATACGTCGTCATGTGCGTCACATCGCGCGTCGTTTTGTCACTGTATGTCGCCATGACCGACAACTGAGATGCTTGGTTTGGCTTGAGTGAAAAATCGGTTTGCTTGAGGTGGACCGCCTGCAATGTTGGTTCGTTGGGGATCGACCGCGGCGCGCCTTGGGCGATCCAGTGCATCAGAAGCTTGTAAGGTTCCGATTCGACATCAAAACGTTTGCCGCCACCATGGGGATCTTTGCCGATGGCCTTTCGTAGCAGGAGACTGGATTCGGGCGCGGCAAGCGAAAGGCGTCTGCCACGGGCGTGACTGACCAGAGCCGCAAAATCAAAATCTGAATCAAAGCCTAGCAGCGAGAGTTGAAAGCCGTTTTGCCCGCGCTGCTTGCCATGGCAGGCGCCAGCATTGCAACCGTGGGCGGTTAGGATGGGCTGAATATCAAGCTGAAAAGAAACGGGTTTTTCGGACTGAGCATGCGAACCGATGGCGCAAATGATCGTTGCGACAATCGCGAATCGCAGAATGCTCATCAAGTGAACTGGTGGTGGGGGTGGGAAAGCCAAAAAGCGCGGCTTGTGGTGGGCTTCTATTCTACACAACCCGACAAAGAGTGTTAGGTAAACAAAAACTGGGGATTCAGCGACAGTTTTGCGCCCAAATTGCCATGCCTTGCGTGCCTGATACCAGTGGTTAGATTCTGTATTAGTTACCAATTCAGGACGCAGAAATGAAAGCGATGCAAAAACGACTTTACTTCGTCGGGATTTTTGTGCTTTCGCTTTGGCTGGTGTTTATCGTCGATTGCATTGTCCCACAAGACATTCACGAATGGGGAATCATACCCCGTACCATTGGCGGTTTGGTGGGCATTCCACTCTCCCCGTTCTTGCACGCTAGCTTGACCCATTTGTTGGGCAACACGATTTCGCTCGCGATTTTGTTGTCGCTGTTGGTTGGGACCCGCAGCCGCCCCTGGTTGGTCGTCGGTGCGATCGCGTTGCTGGGCGGAGCATTACTTTGGCTGATGGGAACCAGCAACAACCATATCGGAGCGAGCGGGATCGCGTTTGGTTTGATCGCCTACATGTTGGTCACAGGGTTCGTTGAAAGAAAGCCGAAGTCGATTGCAATCGCTCTGGCAGTCGCGTTCTTTTTTGGGGGCACGCTCATTAGCGGTGTGATTCCGAAGCTGGGTTCCAACGTGTCTTGGGACGGCCATCTATTCGGGGCCATTGCCGGTGCAGGAGTCGCGTACTTTCTGCATGAAAAGAACAAACGTATGTCGTGGTGACTCGCACCGAACGTATTCGCCACCCAAATCCGTGATGCGGGTCGCCCCAGCAACCGTAGCGATTCGCGGGACTTTGGACGGAGTTCCAACAGGCAGCTTGGGCCAGACGCGGGTTAAATGTTTGCAAGTGCTCTGTTAGGCTCTGTGGCCCTGATCATTAGCGGCAAAAATGCTGGCCACCAATAAACGGCCCTTTTTAAGCATCTCGGAACGACGGATTGCGTCGCTCGCGTTTACAATCGACTGCCCTAGAGTCACCGCTATTCATCCACTTCCAGTCCGAGCCACCCATGCCACGTAAAGGCAAACGCAAAAAGATCGCTTCACCAAAGAAGAAGGCGGGACCGTCCAGTATTCGCTTGAATCGGTTGCTGGCTGCTGCTGGGTTCGGAAGTCGCCGTCAATGCGATGAATTGATTCAAGAAGGGCGAGTGGAGATTGATGGCGAAATTGTGGTCAAGCTGGCCACGACCGTTAGCAACGACAGCAAGGTTTACGTTGACGGTTCGCTGCTGAAGAAACAGCGATTGGTCTATTACGCGGTCAATAAACCGGTTGGCGTCGTTACCACCAATCGCGATCCACAGGGCCGGCCACGCGTAATCGACTTGGTTCCCAACACCGAGCGTGTGTTTGCGGTCGGTCGACTTGATCGTAACAGTGAAGGCCTGATCCTGTTGACCAATGACGGCGAATTGGCTCAGCAACTTGCTCATCCAAAGTTTGGTGTCAAAAAAATCTATCGTGTTACCGTTGCTGGCAAAGTCGACGGTGAAACGATGAAGCAGATGCGCCGCGGAATCTATATCTCTGACGGACATGTCAAAGTAGAAGGCGCAAAGGTCCTGAAGTCTCGATCGCGGTCAACTGAACTTGAAATCACACTTCGCGAGGGCAAGAACCGAGAGATTCGCCGGATTCTGGCAAGGCTCGGCAACAAAGTCCAGCATCTTCGTCGGATCGCGATCGGTCCCTTGCGTTTGGGTGACATGCCAGCGGGCGCCCACCGCCGATTGACTTCGACAGAAATAAAGAAACTGCGCGAGCAATCTTCGACTGAATTGACTGCTGATGACACGCAGAGCAAACCGAAGCAACAGAAGACTTCGAAGAAGCGATCTGGACCGAAAAAGAAGATCGGCGTCGCCAAACCAAAGCAACGTATCCAGCCGCAACTGGAGTCTGATTTTGCAGCTGATGACGATCCGAATATGTCGGTCTTCGACGTCGGCCTGGAAAGCCCGACTAAGCCAGGTGCCGTGATCGGTGCTGATGCAAGCGATGAAGAACCCCCGCGACCACGTCGATCATCGACCGGGCGCAAAAAAAGTGCCACTAAGAAACGAAGCACAGCACGCGGTGGCGCAAAGAAGAAACGCGTTACGAAAAAAAGCGGTACAAAAAAGCGTACCACAAAGAAGAAAAAGAGCAGTAAGAAACCGACCAGCAAACCACGACGTGGAGCTGGCCGGACTCCGAAGCCTAAGACACGAAAGACCAGCAAGAAAGGAAGACGCAGGTAGTTATGTCCGAATTGCACGCGCCATACTGCGCCGATGATCTTGTGCAGTGCGAATCCCCGATCGTCGAACAAGAAATGATCGCAACGGAGACCTTTCGTCTGCGTGTTGCGGCGCCGGATATCGCGGCTCAGGTTGTACCTGGTCATTTCGTAATGATTCGCATCAGCGGTACTGACGCCCCGCTGATCGGACGCGCACTTGCTGTCTACGATGTGGTCGCCAACGACACGGGAATGCCAACGTTTATCGACTTGGTCTACATCCGCAAAGGTGTGATGACAACGGCGCTTGCCAGTAGTCCTGCAGGTACTGATGTGACAATTTGGGGACCGCTGGGAAATGGGTTTTCCAATCGATCCTGCGATCGTTTGATCATGGTCGCTGGCGGGATCGGCCAAACGCCGATGTTGCTACTGGGAAAGGAAGCACTTGGTGCCTCCAGTTTCGGCAATCCCGCCCGCGAAAATGGCTGGGCCAAAAATACGGAACTGATCTACGGCGCCAGAGACGCTTCGTTACTGGCTGGTGTGGATGACTTTCAGAGAGCAGGTTTTCAATTGCATCTTTGTACCGACGACGGGTCGCGCGGCGTCGCCAAGCGTACACCCGCTGTACTAGCTGATCGACTTGCAGAGTTGCCTGAAGGTGAAAAGATCCGCGTTGCGACCTGTGGTCCTGAGATCATGATGGAAAAAGTCGCCGAGATCTGCGCCGAGAAAAATGTGGATTGCCAAGTCAGCATGGAGACGCCGATGGCATGCGGGATCGGCATTTGTTTTTCTTGCGTCGCGAAAGTCCGTCAGGATGGTCCCGAAGAGTGGGACTATAAACGAACATGCGTCGAAGGTCCGATCTTTGACGCTAACAAGATCGTTTGGTAATTACATCTGAGGGCAAA
>CAYNNP010000225.1:0-10779 GCA_964398215.1 uncultured Pirellulaceae bacterium
TTCGAGCAGCGGATCGGCCGCTTGATGATCAGCAGTTCGAATTTGCTGAACAACAATCATCGCGAGCCGACCTGTCGCGGTGGGAAATGTCCGTTGAATATCACTACAGCGAATTTGGCGGGGACGTCGATGAAAAGCCGCCGCAGACATACTGGCAGATCTGCAAGAAGCCATTGGCGGCGCAGAGGGCGAAACAATCACACGCAAACACGCAGCGCACCTCGTCAAAAAGCACCCAACGCTAAACCATCTGAAATCATCGCTACGAAAACGCGGCTTGCTGGATTAGAACCCATATCCCCAGATCGTGTCGCACTAACGGTTGCTATCGGCTTTATCAGCGAACCGTTCATCGTACAGTTCGTTGATCCAATCCTTAACCGATTGTTTCCATTGTTGATTTGGGCTGGGGATGTTCTTGATAAGGGATTTTGGGCCTAGCCCCAGTTCTTTGGCTTTACGAATGTCGTCCTGATTCAAACGACAGAGGTTCTTCGCTTTGACCCATTGCGGGTCGTGTTTGAGTCCTTTCTTTTTCTTGGCTTTTGGTTTTTCCAGCCCTGCCTCGATTGCAGAGCGTCGCTCGGCAAGCTTCTGTTCGTGTTGCGAGTGAAGCAGTGAAATCGCCTGACGTATCGGAAGCGAACAAAACGCTTCGGTCGTCAACTTTGCCAGAAAACGATCCAACGGATAACCTATCGATCTGGCAAATTTGACTTCGGCATCGGACAGTTCGTGTTTCGTTTGAAACTCCTCCCATGCCTCCGCCAACTTCTTTCGTCTTTTCCGTCTCATTGATCCCATGGATGAATTTTTTTCTCACGCACTTTTCAATCGTTTAACGGTTTGCACCGATGACAGTAGAATACTTTGTTCGGGGACGCGCTGGGAAGCACGACACAGAAGATGAAGACCTACAGGTGATTTGGTTTATTGGATTGGCGAATGGTCTGCCTGAGGAATCCCACCGTCCATTCATGTCGGCGTCCTCGAAATCCTGGCCGAGCTTGGTGAAATCAAGTCGAGTTTCGGTATTCTCGTCGTGACAGGCGATGCACGAAGATTCGACCAGTGGCTGGAGTTCATCATCAGCCTTCGTCGGTTGAACGCACGTCAGTAGCAGGACAATGGATCCAACGCGACTTGCCGCGGGCATCTGAAAGACGCGATGGGCACTCATTCGCCGGACCTGTTTTCGTTCTTGGAACTGACCGACTGAATATAGGCCAGCAAATCGAAGATCTCTTCCTGACCGAAGGTGTCCAGCAAGCCGGTCGGCATCGTTGAAATGTCGGCAGTCTTGCGTTCTTCGATCGATGATTTGGCCATCACTTCGACCTTGTCTGGCTTCAGCAGGTTGGGAATAAAGTGAATCTTGTCGTCGGTCTCTTTGATCACCAAGCCCGTGCGGAGCTTGCCGTCGTCGCCGAGAATCAATTGAGTTTTAAAGTCTTTGTTGATCTCCGCCGATGGCTTCACGATCTGTTGCAACAACTTCGCGCCTTTGAAACGCTTGGTGATTTCCGTCAGGTCCGGACCGAGTTTCTTTTCGCCGGGGCCGAGGTTGTGGCAACGATTACACGTGGCTTGTTCGAATACCATCCGGCCTCGTTCCAGATTTCGTTTGCCTAGGCGATCCGGAGCCTTACCGAACCAGTGATGCTGCCACTTCTTTACAAAGCGACGCTGCACAGGCGTGTCGTTGTTGATGATGTAATCGATGATTTTCACATAGAACCGCCCGTCGTTTTTTCGGTCCGGGTGAGTCTGTCGGAACTCATTGAACAACGAACCCGCGAGGTTGCGTTTGTGTTTTGGCAAGGCGGCTAGGCGTGATTCGACCCACTTTTGGTGAGGCATCTTTTTGTACGATTCGGGCAGCGGATTAGCGTCGATTTTCGCGTACAGTTTCTCACGCTCGTTATCCTTGATGCGCTCCACCTTCGGAGCGGTGGCGAGGTTGCCGATGTCGTGATCTCCATCGTACCTCCTTGGTGTGAGCTTGATGCCGCCGCCCTCGGGCAGTGTCTTTGGCAGCGAGATACGGATCACAGCCCCGACACTTCGCTCCATATGCCGAGCTGGCCCCGACGTGCTGGTCCACACGTTGCCGTCGTCGTCGAATTCGATTTCGCGCGTGTAGGAAACGCGGGTTGGCAAACGAAACTCGACCAGCGTTTCTGTTGTCGGGTCGAAGCGATTGATGGTGTCATTACCAGTTCCGCAGATCCACACGATCCCGTCCTTGTCGACGTTCAGTGCGTAAGGAATCTGATTTTCTGCGTCCGGCAACTCGTAGACCGTCCAGTACTCGGTGTTTGGATCAAACTTGCCAAGCACCCCCGAGCCGAAACCGGGAACCCAGACCATTCCGTCGGGAGCCACGTGCAACCGCCTGGGACCACGGAACGGCGGGTTCCATTCTTTGATGTCGCCATCGTCAACGTTCGGATCGATGCGACCGATGCGATTACCATTCAGCTTCGAATACCAGATCATGCCGTCAACCGGCGAGTAGTCCAGTCCGTAGGGTGTAATCCCACGCGACTCGCCGCGTCCCGCGCCAATCGCCTGCCCAGCATTCAACAATTTGTATTCCTTGACGAAGCCCGTTTTCGGATGAATGGAAAAACAAGAATTAGAACCCGCATCCGTGTACCAGATCAGACCTTCAGGATCTTTGGGATTGATTCGTAGAGTGTGCGGATAATTACCGCGTTTCTTTGGCGCCTCGGCGCTGCTGTAGACATCGAACTTACCCGTTTCGATGTCGTAGCGAGCCATGTGACCACTGGCACACATCGTCGTCCACAGGCTGCCGTCATTGGCAGTTTCAATGGAATGGGGTGCGTGGGCTCCGCGTGGAAACTTGATGGCTGTCTGTTCGCTAGTCTTGGGATTCAATGCGATCATCCGCCCCCGACTGATGTTGACCGCATAAACAAGCCCGTCTCGGCCAAGCTCCAGATCATGAAAGGAACCTTCCAGCGGTTTGTCCATTTCCCACATCGTGATTGTGGCGGCCGCCGCCATTCCGGTCGGCGCCGGTGGCGGCTCAAAGGCAGGCCATTTGTCTACCGCATCATCTTTGTAGGTGTTCATCAGGCGCTGGATGATGGTCTCCTGAGTATGCGGGTAAAGTCCGCCAAACCCATCCATCCGCCGCAACATGGTTTCCCAATCGACCGGCTTTTCAGGCGTGCGAAACCCGAGTGTCCCGACTTGGTGACAGTACGAGCACATCATCTTGAAATTCAGCTTGTCGCGAGCGTTGTCGAACGCAAGCATGCTGAACGCACTGCTCGCCGGGCGTTGCAATTCCAACTCTTCGCCTTTAGCCGGGCGCGTTTTGATCACCAACTCTGTGTTGGGGGCAACGTCACTGTTCCAATCATCCGCGAGCCCCATCAACCGCGTGCGAATGTTGTGATCAACGTTCCTCAATCCGGAAATCGCAAATGAACCATCTTTCTGCGTAAACACAGACGTCCATTTTCGATGTTCATCATCGATGGCAGACACCATGGCGCCTTCAACGGGATTGCCGGCTTGGTCGACTACTTTGCCACGAATCGTCTCAGCGTCCACCGCTCCGCCAAGTAGAAAGAGAGCCGAAGCAAATCCGGTTAATAACGCGAAGTGTCTCATCAAGTGTTCTCCCTTGGCGTCGGTTGTTTCCACCTAGTAAACCCGCAGCGCCCCTTAATCTTGGACATGAATTATATCGAATTCTATTCTTCAGACGTATTGAGTACTTTTGCGTCCAAAATGAGCTTTCGAAACCGATCGTCTGGCACGTCCTCTAGCAATTTCAGAAACGCCACGAGTGCTCGAATATCGCGTTCGCTTAGCTTCATTGCAGCGTACGCATCGCTAACTTCATCCGCTTTACCAAGTCGTTTCTGGCGGGAAGTTTCGAGCTTTTGCAGGAGAGTCTTCCGCAGGTCGACACGATGTTTGCCAAGGTTGCGTAGCGATGGCGTCGGCTTGGCAGTTCCGCCTTTGCTGACCACGTATGACTTTCCGTCGGTGAAGTCTGCTGGTGTGTGGCAGGCGGCGCAGTTACCAACGCTCGCGTTCCCCTCGTAACGCAGAAACGTCTTGAAACCGTCATATGCCAAACGGTCCATGCGTGGAGGGGCCTTGAGCAAAACACGGCCCTCCTGATTGGCCAATCGGCCAAAGATGCGACCGGCGAACTCTTCCGCCGTTTCGTCGTCATACGGTTTCTCTGGAATGCGATTCACGTAGGAAAAGGCGTCGAACGCGGATCGCCTTGTGGTCGCGAGTCGGTGGATCCGAGTTTTCGCCTCGATGCTGGAATTCTTACCGGATTCTCTCTCACCGCGAGCCACGTATTCGAGAATCCGGACGAACGACATGCCGGCGTTCTTCATCTTCGGCTGCAGTCGTCGCTTCTCCTTCCAGAGCCTACCAATGCGGCCGCGCTGCTCCGGCTTGAGTGATTCCATTCGTCGGTCGACCCAGGGTTGATGGTTGCTTGCGTCGTATCCCTCGGGAAGTTCTCCCTGGTCAATTCGCGTCAACAGGTCAGTCAGTTTCTTGTCCGTTGAGTCGACATCATCGCCGCCAGCACGCGCAGGGCCGGTTCCTGCCGGCGGTTTCATGGTGTTCGGCCGGTGGGAATGTCCCCAGTCTGGCGCATCTGCCATGACGCTTTGGTAAATGGCGTTGGCCTTCTTCTTCATTTGGGCGACGAGCTCGGGCTTTTCGGCCGCGATGTCTCGCTCCTGGCTCAGGTCGCTTGCGAGATCGTAGAGTTGAACACGATCGACACCTCCTTTTTTCATCAGCGGGATCAGGGCTTCATTGAAGTAGAACATGGCCCGGAATTCATCGCGAAGCCGATTGGCCTCGGGATTGGCGAATCGGCCGTTGAACATGCGGGAGCGAAGATCCAATCCGCCCAGCTCCTTTTCAAGGTCGTTCCCAAGGGCTGTCTTGGTCTGCTGCAGCAAACCGTTCGCCTTTGCATGATCAAACGGGAGCTTGGCTGTACTCGGCGCCACGAGCGTATAGTTTCCCATCCGCAGCGCCATTGTGGAGCCATTCATCCAGAAGAGAGGCTGGTGGCGCTGGAAGGCACCAGTCCGGGTGAGCAGAGGCGTGAGATCGGAGCCGTCGAGATGGACTCCCTCGGGTTTGTCGATGCCCAGCAGTCCGCAGGTCGTGGGAAGAAGATCGACGGCTCCCGCCGGTTCGTCCTCGACGCGGCCACCGGGAATTTTTCCTTTCCAGTAGAAGATTCCCGGGACGCGGTGCCCGCCTTCGAAGTGCGATCCCTTTTTCCCACGCAGTTTTCCGCACCGATCCTGGCGGTAACTGCCGTTGTCGGAGGAGTAGCTGATGATGGTGTTGTCGAGCTCGCCGAGTTCTTCCAGCCTGGCAACGAGGCGTCCGATGGCGCGGTCTGTGTTGTCGATGGTGCCGTTGTAGATCGCGGCCTGATCGTTGAGAGCGCCATACAGGGAGACGATCTCATCGGGAGCTGCGATGACCGCGTGGGGTTCATTGAACCAGAGGTTGAGAAAGAAAGGGGCGTCGGCGGCGCGTTTCTGGTCAAGCCAAGCAATGGCTTCGTCAACGACGATCTGACAGGAGTAGCCTTTCATTGGCCCGACGGGTTTGCCCTTGCGCAATCCATCATATCGCAGAAAGTTGGTGGGATCTTTGTGACTCGGGTTCGCTCCATTGACCAGTCCAAACCAGTAGTCAAAACCATGCTCGGCAGGCGTGGGATTATCGCGCCCGTTGACAGGCATGCCGAGGTGCCACTTGCCAAAATGAGCCGTGGCGTAGCCTTCGTCATTCAGGACTTCGGCGAGAGTCGTTTCACTCCGCAGCAGATGCATTCTGTGACGCTGTTCACTGAGGACGGACCAGACACCGGCGCGGATGTGGTTGCGGCCGGTAAGGAAGGTGGCACGCGAGGGCGAGCAGACAGGTGCCCCGGAATGGAAGTCGGTGAACCGCACGCCACCCGCAGCCAAGCCATCGAGGACAGGTGTCTTCACCGGACCACCGTAACAGCCAAGGTCGCGATAGCCGAGGTCGTCAACAAGCAAGGTGACGACGTTGGGACGTATGACTTCCCCCGAAGCAAACGCAGCCAGCAGCAGGGAGCAAGAAAATGTGAGTATGGGTTTCATAGTGTTTGTTCCGATTACGTCTCACAGGTCAAGCGATGATTAATAGTTCGACCACAGATAAACCACGGGCGCTAAGCGATCGTGGACATCTTTTCAGCCGCGAAGCGTTGCAGCCATTTATAGCCAGTCTTTCGCGAGACACCAAAGCGTCGACAGAAAGCCGCAATGTTGGCACCTTCGACAGCAGCAAGCTTCACAAACTCTAATCGTTCAGACACTCGTTCACTTTCCTTCCAGCTCATCATCGCTCTTTTTTTGAGCGATTATCAGCTATAAAAAGTGTTACCCATGTACCGGCACGACTGTTCCCTATGTCTTCGGTCTATACAGGGAACCGACGCTACTCCACTTGTTTATGAATCTAACACTCTCAACAACCGACTTCATTGGTATCGTTGCTAAACGAATCTTGCCCGGCTACTCGGGTTTCTCCTCTTTTTCCCTAGCCGCCGCTTGGCGACTGGCGTTTTTTTGAAGCTGAACATTCAGCACATCGAAAAGGCGGTAGGCGAGTCGGTACGGTTGCTATGCCGTGCAATAGAATGTGGCCAGCGGTAAAGTATAGACTGGAGACATAGGAAACCCAGGTTACCGTCATAGCGGTAAATTGAGGTGCCTCGAGAATGAATGGTATGAATAGAGCGATCATTGCTTTCCTTGTAACGGCAGCGTTCTCCTGTGGTTTCACAACTGCGGAGGATCAAGAGCTGATCGTCTACAGCGAAGTACCTGGCGCTGAAGCCTCCGACCAGTACGCCCTAGCGATCAGGAAACTGGGTTCCAACGGCCCATGGCAACGGCCCTTCGCATTCATTACCCGGTGCAAGAAGGCAATCGATGGTAAGAACAACTACTACCCGCATTTGAGCAACTGGAGTAACACTTACATCAATTTCGAGATGAATGGTCCCGTAGAAATCGCGATACGCAAGGTCAGCGGAGAACCGATTCGGAAGTCGGCCGTTCATCCCAGAAGAAAGACGGCGTCATGTACTGTTCGTGACGGGATAGCATACGTGGTCATTGAGAAGCCGTGCCTGATTGCGGTAGACGTCGATGGCCAAATGGATGATCAGAATACGGGGAAGGGATATCGCGGAGATCCAATCCACACACTAACCATCTTCGCAAACCCATTAATTGAGAACCGCCCAAAGCTTGATAACCCAAACGTGCGCACTGTCAGGCCGGGTGAGACTGCACCCAGCGAAGGGGATTGGAAGACGCTCTATTTCTTGCCGGGTGTTCACAATATAGGCGTCGCGTTTCCGGTCCACGCGAATAGGAACTACTACATTCCCGGTAACGCGGTTGTTCACGGCACGATGAGCAATCATGGCAACTGGAACGATGGTCACGGTATCAGGATTTTCGGGTACGGCGTGCTCTCCGGATCCAAAATCACCCACCCAGAATTGGCCTCACCCAAGCCGAAAGAGCCCGAACTGCACGATCCGATCCACATCGTTGGCGCTACGAACACATCCGTCGAGGGCATTACGCTGGCCGATTCGGCCTATCACTCATTGATGCTAGTTACCGGTTACGAGCCGGACGCGCCAACCGACATGCGTTGGATAAAGATCTTTACATGGAGAAGAAACGGGGACGGCATCAACCCATTCGGCAACGGCCTGATCGAGGATTGTTTTATTCGCACGCAGGACGATTCCACGTACGTCAATGGTCGAGGCATTCGCAGGGTCACTTATTGGAACGACTTCAATGGATCAACGTTTGTCCTCAGTTCGCTGCCCAACAGGAAGATAATTGTGGAGGACTGCGACGTCATCTATGCGCGAGCCGGTTGGGATTCTTGGAGTGGCGGGCGTCTGTTCAATATGCGAGGTGAAGGAAATGGTCCTTGCGGAGAGGGCGTCGTGTTTCGGAACATTCGGGTCGAGGATCCGCGACCGACTCTACAGCACTTTCTGATCGCCATGCAGGGTGTGAAACCCTATTCCAAAGAAGGTCAACCAAGGCGGGGAGCGGGTGATCTTTCCGGCGTCCTCTTTCAGGATATCGAGATTGCTGCTCCGAGCATTTTGGGAGAGCGAGATGTACTTTGGGGAGCGGCCGATGCGCAGATCCTGAACCTGACCTTCGATAATGTCACCATCGGCGGCGAGCAGATCGACATCCTCGACCACTTCAAGCACAACGAGCATGTGCGAAATATCAGATTCAAGACCAGTCCGGTGCGTCGGCCATAACATCTTTGTAAAGCACGAGCAGTTTCTTCTTGAGACGCTCGGTGACTTTCGATCCTTGGCGCAGTGTTTACAACCACCAGCGGCCTCATCACGCATTGGAGATGGAGGTTCCCAGTAGCCGCTATCAGGTCAGCGAGCGTTCGTTTGTCGAAGTGACAGGCGATTTTGAATACAGCGAGGCCTTCTTGGATCAACCGATTGGCTTGTGTTACGGATCAAGACGGTTTATGGAGGATCTTCTACTGTCGCTTCCAGGTCGCGGAGTTAGACGAGCGAGAGGGTTGCATGCGGTACGACCGCCGCTAACAACAACGGCCCATGGCAGGATCCTTCTCGCATTTCAATTGTCAAACAGTTGCACCCTACAACGAATCAGCATCCCAGCGTTCGTCCACATAATCTTGTGCGTCGACTGGAACAAACAGTTCTAACGGATCACGATTATCGTTGATGGCTTCGTATTCATTCTTGATCATGTTTGGGCGGAACAGTAAATCTGACCCGGCGACGATACGAAAACCAAGGCTTGCACGTTCCCTGTCGTTCATGTCCGTTTCGCTCTTGCTCATCACCGTTGCCGTAAATTCAGAGAACATCTTGCAGATTTGATCCACAATCAGACGCTGCCAGTCGCGAAGCGAAGGATGGAAAACACTCTGGCGCAAATACAGCAAGCCGCCGATCGGATCGTCAAACCCAAAGTCTTTTCGGATTTCATCAAAATCGTGACTCGGTTCGATCACAGACGAATAGACACGTTCCCAACTCGCTGAGTCAGCATCGCAAACATGCAAAACGGGATGGCCCAACTCTTGCGCACGATCGATGTCGAGATGATCAAGCGAGATTCGCCCTGCAGTCACTTCCTCATCGCTTTTTGTGTAGCAAACAACATCAATTTCATGCGAGATGATGACCTCGTTCGGATCAACTGGCATTGGATTGTATGTCATACGTATTTGAAACTTCATCGCAATTAGCTATTCCTATTTTGGGTTTGCAAGTTTTTCCAACTTTTGCCACGAAATTGACGCAAGACTGGCCTCTCACGCTGGACGCAGATGACTTTAGGCGTGTGTTTTTTCAACAAGCCGATCTCTTTGTTGGGCGTTACGATTATCGGATGAAGACCAAAATCCGCAAGGCTTCGATGATCCGAGTCGTTAGGACTGCGTCGTTTGTCATGGTTGTTGATTCATTTGCTTGACGCCGCGATTACAGATCTTACATCCCGGCTAGTTTTTTCAACGCGGCTTCGCAAATGAAACCTACGCGATCCGCATTCCTCATCTCGATGGCCCAATCCTGTGATTCGCCCGGAGCTTTTGAATTCACTCCACGAATCGCAGTTTTCAAGCAGTCTTCGATTTCGTAGCTCATCAGGCCTTCGTCACTACATGCGACTTGGTAGCTGCCGTCCTTCATGAGTTGCAGACCTAGCTTCTTGACTTCTTCAATTTCGTCCTGCCGAACCAGCTCCTTGAATCCATTCTTGACTTCTTTGTAGGCGCCGTAGTCATTTTTGACTCCGCCGTCGAACAAGACAAAGTCGTGCATCAATTCGATGATTCGCTCCTTGCGGCACATCTTCAGAAGATACTTATCCAGTTTCAGCCGCTCGTTATCCTGAACGTCTTCTTTCCAAGTCAGATAGAACTTCTCTGGTGTCTGGATCGTGCCATATCGCAGTCCTTCGGTGTCATTGCCCGCGAACAGAATTTGCACGGTTGTGAAAAACCATTCGTTGAACTCTGGTTTCTGATTCGACAGATTTTGACGAATTCCGTCGCCGATGCTGACGCGACTATTTTTCAGTTCAATCACACCGAAGGCGATGCCGTTGATATACAGCACCAGATCGGGGCGGCGGTTGTGCCCACCTTTCAACAGCGTGACTTCTTCTGCAACCCAAAGTCATTGTTCTCGGGGTTTTCCCAGTCGATCAGGTGAACTTTTTCATTGACACCGCTGGCTTGTGTTTTGACATCAACACCGTATCGCAGCAAGCTATAAACCGCCTTGTTGTTTTCGTACAAACTGCGGTTGGTGTTGGTCGCTTCCAATCGCAGTCGATAGATCGCAGCAGAGATTTGCGGGTCCGAGTAGCGACGCTTGCGCAAGTTCTTAGTGAGGTATTCCTCTTCGATATTGTCGTTGCCCAGGCGGTCTTCAAAGTTGCCATAGGGCTTATAGCCAAGCTCGTCTTTGAATAGCTTGATCACACGATTCTGTGTCGCGCGTTCTGGTTTGCCAATGTCGTCATGATTGTGCCCAACGCGATTTTGTGAGTGGACTAGGATTCTAGCCCTATTTATCCTGCAAATCACTTGCGTATTGAGTGATGGGCAGTGCAATGTTTTCGGCCCAACGGGCCATTCGTTTGCCTAGCCCAGGCC
>CAYNNP010000226.1:0-3116 GCA_964398215.1 uncultured Pirellulaceae bacterium
TACTTGCGTCCGAAGTTCCGGCAATTGCAGCGTTTGCTCGGTCCGGCCTACCCAACTCACGCGTCGGACTACCATTTCTTCGGGCATCTCTACCTTGGCCACATCGTACTGGTCCATTGACTACAATCTCATCAATCTTTTTACTCGTGGATTTTTGGGACTTAGTTGATGAATTCTCTTTGCCGGTTTGGGCTCATTGCAATTTGTGTTGGCACTGCCTTTGGTTTGACTCCTGTTTCTAAAGTCCTCGGGCAGGATGGAGAAAAAAACGCTGATTCGCCAAACGCCAAGAATACGGTCGTTGTGATGGGCATGATTCATGGGAATCATCGCAAGGCTGGCCCCTATGACCTGGACCATGTCAAAGATCTGATTCGTAAAGTCAAACCGGACTATGTGCTGACGGAAATCCCGCCAGATCGACTTGATGAAGCCGCAGATCAGTTTCAGAAAACGGGCAAAATCACAGAGTCTCGCGTTCGTGTCTTTCCTGAATACACCGACGCTCTCTTTCCGCTGACGAAAGAAATGTCATTCAAGATTGTGCCCTGCGCGGCTTGGACCGAGACCATGAATAACAGCCGTCGCGCGACGCTGAAAAAGCTGCAGGAAACACACGCAGAGCAAACTGCCGAAATGAACGCTGCTCAACAACGGTCAAGCGAGAACATCGCGGCACTCGGCGAGCGGAACGACCCGGTCACAATCCACTCTCAGCAGTACGATGACTTTGTCAAAGTCGGTATGGAGCCTTACGATCGTCACTTCAATGATCTGATTGGCGACGGCGGTTGGACCAACATCAACGCAGGCCACTATGGACTGATTGAAAAAGCGCTGAACGAACACAGCGGCGAAGGCAAACGATTTTTGATCACTTTCGGATCGTGGCACAAGTATTACATCAAAGAACAACTGCGCAAGCGAAAGGACATTGACCTGATCCCCATGTCGCAATTTCTCAAAGACTCGGCTGCTCCCAGTAACTGGACCCGTTTTCGCCTCAACGGAAGTGGCAACAGTGCCTATGGCCCAACCGAAATACAATCTCCTGTTGCTAAATGGAAGTACTCGACAGGCGATATTATTGAATCGTCGGCCGCGGTAGTCGGTGGAGTTGTCTATGTCGGCGGGCACGCCAAACGGCTGCACGCAATTGATCAAGCATCCGGAAAATTGAAATGGAAGTTTGATGTTGGAGGCTGGGTTCGGGCTACTCCGTCAGTTGCCGATGGGATCGTTTACTTTGGCGCAGACGACAACAAGTTTTATGCTTTGGATGCTGAGACGGGAGACGAGAAGTGGACGTTTGATTTGGGCGAAGGCGGCGAGCAATCGTCGCCGACAATCGATCAAGGCGTCGTGTACTTCGGAGCCTTCGACAACTTCGTTTACGCTTTGGATGCGAAAACGGGTAAGCAAATTTGGAAGTTCGATGCAGGCGCAAGCATGCTTTCGTCACCAGCTGTGACTGCAAGTGCATTGTTCATTGGAACCTACGGGGGCAAGCTGTTTTCCATTGACCGAAAGACCGGCAAACAGAATTGGATGTTTCACGAAAACGACCGGCCCATTTTTGCTTCGCCTGTTGCCAATAGCGAGATCGTGACTTTCGGATCCTATGACAAACACGTCTATGGATTGAACATCGCAGACGGCTCGATTGTTTGGAAGCATAAAACCGACGGAGATATCTTTTCATCACCCACGATGTTAGGCGATTCAATTTTCATCGGAAGCAATGATCGGCATCTGTATTCGCTTGACGCGGCCGATGGAAGTGTTCGATGGAAAGTGAACCTGAATGGTGCAGTCTTTTCCTCGCCAGCGGTCACCGACAAGGCAATCTATGTTGGTTCATCGGACGGGCACATGTACGCGGTCAACCGCGCGGACGGCACCGAGAGATGGCGGTTTTTGGTCAAGCAAGGTGTTAACGTGTGGACTTCGCCAGTTGCGATTCAGGGCACCGTTTACTTTGGTAGCCACGCGGGTGATATCATTGCGTTACAAGAGAAGCCCACGGCTGAGTAAATAAGCAGAGTCGGCAAAATGGGTGGATGGAAATTGCTGTCTTCTCGGCCAAAACCGGTACTGCTGACAGACGAATCAAGCAACGACTGTGTTGCTTTCAACAGGGCGCCACAAGATGTCTTGGCTTTGAGTGATGAAAACCGATAGAAGTGCATGAGGGCTAGCCATCTTGGCACACTCATTTGGACTTTGATCATGAATCTTGCGGTACGCAGCAGCACGACAATCGCCGCGCTGTTACTGGTTTGCACAATTGGCGGATGTTCGACGTTCAATGTGTTTGATCAAAAGCGCCCAGGAACTATATCGAGCCGGAACCACGGGCACGGTGTCCAGATTGCGCGGGGCAAACCGAGGCCGGTCGTCGATGCAGTTGGAAGACTATTTGGTACTGCCAATCAACTCGCGTTGGGGAACCGTCTTGTTGACAATCATGCGATTTCACCGGCGACCGAACATCAGGTTGTCCAATACTTGCAAGATCAGCAGTTGAATTCGGTGCTGGTGCGTGTCAATCAATACGATCCGCTAGGCGAACTGAAACGAACTTTCGTCAACAGAGACATTCGCCCTGCATGGAAGTTCAGTGTAGGGAGCTACAACTGGCTGAAATACACTTTGCTGCCGGGGCGAATCATGGGCGGCGACTGGTACAATCCGTATTCACAGACTCTGAATATGTATTCCGATGTCGCGCCACTGGCGATTTCACGAGCCGCATACGCGCAAGACATCCAGTCGCGAGCTAACCCTGGTGCCTATGCAGCGATCAGTGAAATCCCTGGGCTTGGGCTAAGGCACGAAACCGTTGCAACGCAGTTGGCGATCGATTGGTATTCCAATAAACGTCCAGAGCAGTTGGCAGCTGCGAAAGATGTTCTGTATCCGAACTACGGTGCGTCGTGGGGAGGCCAGCTAGGTGCATTTATCCCCTACGGCGAAATACCAGGCCGGATCGCCGGCGGGTTGGCCGGACGATTCGCAAATTCAGTGCGCAAGTAGCTGAAGCGAAATTCTACGCAAATGGGATCAACGGCCCAACGACAAGCGAAAGTCTTGAGAGTCTGTTAACTCAGCGCCGA
>CAYNNP010000226.1:3216-10713 GCA_964398215.1 uncultured Pirellulaceae bacterium
ATGAGCCGATGGGCGATAGCCCCGGTTTTTGACGGTCTGGTTTGCGCTCGAAACCGGGGCTATCGCCCTGCGGCTCACAAAAACGAGCCCTTTCACGACGTTCGCTACTTGGTTGTTAACTGATGATTTCTTTGACGATGTGCGATTCTTCGACGCCTGTTAATCGTTGGTCAAGACCCTTGAAGGGATACGTCAGCTTTCGGTCGTCGATTCCCATCAGGTGAAGAATCGTGGCGTTCAAATCGCGAACATGGACGGGCGATTCTGTGATGTTGTAACTAAAGTCGTCGGTTGCTCCGTGGACCACGCCTTGCTTCACCCCGCCGCCGGCAAGCCAGATGGAAAAGCATCGTGGATGGTGATCGCGACCGTAGTTGTCTTTTGTTAGCTTGCCTTGGCAATACATCGTCCGGCCGAATTCACCGCCCCATACGACCAATGTGTCGTCCAACATTCCACGCTGCCGAAGATCCGTTAGCAGGCCAGCGGATGGCTGGTCTACATCACGAACTTGATTGGGCAAGTCTTTGGGCAGATTGTTGTGTTGATCCCAACCACGATGAAAAATCTGTGTGAACCGTACGCCACGTTCGGCCATCCGGCGCGACATCAAGCAACAGTTTGCAAAGGTTCCGGGGTTGGTCACATCGGGGCCGTACAGATCCAGTACGTGTTGCGGTTCGTCACTTAGGTCCGTCAGTTCCGGAACGCTGGTTTGCATCTTGAAAGCCATCTCGTACTGGCTGATACGTGTTCGCGTCTCAGGGTCACCGATCTTTTCGGCAGTAACCTGGTTCAACCGGTTCAGCGAATCCAGCATGCGTCGCCGAACCTTGCCATCGACGCCTTGCGGGTTGGACAAATACAAAACGGGATCGCCTTTGGTTCGCAACGAGACCCCTTGATATTTACTGGGCAAGAATCCGTTGCCCCACAATCGGTTGTACAACGCTTGAGCCTGTTTACGCCCTGACCAAGACGCGGTCATCACCAAGAACGCAGGCAGTTCTTCGTTCTCAGTTCCTAGGCCATAATTCAGCCAAGACCCCAAGCTCGGTTTGCCAGGCAACTGGTCTCCGGTGCAAATGTACGTGATGGCTGGGTCGTGATTGATCGCTTCGGTGTACATCGAACGGATCAACGAAATCTCGTCGACTTTGTTCGCCATGTGCGGCAGCAGCTCACTGGCTTCGGTGCCGCAATCACCATGTTTGGAAAACTTGAACTTGCTGGGCGCGATCGGAAACCGCGCTTGGCCGCTGGACATGGTTGTCAGACGTTGACCAGCACGGATCGAATCCGGCAATTCTTTGTCATAGAAATCCACCATCTTTGGTTTTGGGTCCCACATTTCCATCTGGCTTGGGGCGCCCGACATGAACAAGTAGATCGCGCGTTTGGCACGAGGGCGGTGGTGTGGCAAATCCGGCAGTCCTGAAACACCGGCAGTTGCAGTTTGATCCAAAGACGCCAAGGCTGCGGCGCCCAAACCCATGATTCCCCGACGAAGCAGAGATCTTCGGCCGATGTTCATCTTCAGCTCGTGTGCATGATCAATCATTTCGTTAACACCTCGTCCAAGTTCAATACGGTGTTGGCCAGCATCGTCCAGGCAACCGCGTCTGCAGATCCGCTTTCATCCAGCTGTTTGCACGCCTCAGGGTTTTCGCGAAAATGAATTCGCATTTCACCCAACAAGGACAACAATTCGTTGGATTCAAATTCTGTCGGTTCGCGGGCGGTAACGGTTGTGAACATCCATTGCACTCGATCGCCATCATCGGTGACTTGTTGATTGTTCAGCACAAGACTCCCAAGCGCTTTGGCTGATGCAAATGCTTGTGTTTCGTTTAGCAACATCAACGCTTGAAGCGGCGTATTGGTGCGTTCGCGCCTGGCCGTACAGGCTTCACGACTGGGCGCGTCCAGGATCGTCATTTGCGGTGGTGCGCTGGTGCGTTTCCAAAAAACGTACACGCTGCGCCGATAGATATCGGGGCCTTGGTCGGCAACGAATCGATTGGTATCACTGCGAGTGTAGGCAACAGCAGCCCACAATCCATCTGGCTGCGGCGGCTTGATGCTTCGGCCTCCAGATTTGTAATTCAAGAGCCCGGAGAGAGCCAAAGATTGGTCACGAATCATTTCTGCATCCAATCGGAATCGCGGGCCGCGAGCCAAGAATCTGTTCTCGGGGTCGCGCTCGTGATTCTGAGGCACGACACGCGAGGAACGGCGGTAGGCGCGGGAAGTGACCAGCTTTTTCATGAATCGTTTGACGTCCCATCCACTGTTTTGAAAATCGACGGCCAGCCAATCTAGCAATTCGGGATGGCTGGCTGGTTCGCCTTGGCTGCCAAAGTCTTCACTGGTTGCGACGAGTCCGGTTCCAAAGAACTGCTGCCAAAATCGGTTCACGGCAACACGCGCGGTGAGTGGGTTGCTCTGATCGGTCAACCACTGAGCCAGCCCACGACGATCGTCGGGGAATTGGGATTTCATCGGCGGCAAGAACCCGGGAGTCTGACGCGAGACTGTATCACCTGGTTGATCGTATTGACCTCGTAGCAAGATCTTGGCCTCGCGAGGCTTTTTCAGTTCTTTCCATACCAGCGTTGTGGGCAATTGATTTTCAAGTTTACTTTTTGCAGACAGGATCCCTCGCTCGTAGTCTTGCAAGGCCAGCCAGTCGGGATGCAAGCAGATGACTTTGCGATAGTACTGACGCAGAGCGGCGGATTGTTCCTGGGAGCGATCGGATTCGCTTGCCAGAGCTAGAATCGAATCTGGGAGTGTCACCGCCGGGGATCGAAACGCAAACGAAAATTTGGAATCGCCGTCGTGATTGACAATCTGAATGTAAAGACGATTGAGTCCCTTCTTTAGATTCAGATCGTACGACATTCCCAGTAGCGGTAACGGATCCAAGGTCCGTTTGCTGCCGAGTTCTTTGCCGTTCAAGTACACGACGTGTCCGTTATCGGTGCCCAGCAACAACGTGATGGATTGCGGTTTGGGCGATCGGATTTCTTGGTGTAAGAGCGTAACGCCAGCGATCGTCTTTGGCGTCGGTAGTTGATTCAAGTAGCCAATGGGTAGATCTTTGCGAGACTCCCAGCGGTACTTTTTGTCCTCATAAAGAAAGACTTCGCTCGCGTCAAACTTCTTGCCTGCCGATCCAAATCTACGTCCATAAGCAAGCGATGGGGTTTCGATCGGTAGCGGCCCGGTGCTATGAAGTTCGCCGATGGTGACCCGCTGGTCCTGTGCGATCGCGGGCGCCGAATCACTGAGTGCCAATCGGATTTTGCGAAACTGGTGGGCAGCAAAAACCGATTGATACTTGAGCGTGACCCGAATCCAAGCGTGTTCGTTTTCGATTTCTGCGGCGATGGCCGGAATCACGAACCAAGCATTCCGCGGGCCCGTTTGTTGGTGCCCGGCAACGGCCCATCCCTCGTTCTTGTTGACTTTTCCATCGATCGCCTTTGCGATATCGAACGGACCATCGCTTTGCTCTACGTCGGCCACAGCACCGTGGATCTTCAGAGGCAACCACTCCGTGCCTTTTTCGTCGCTTGCCGTTTCGATCGTCACTTCACTAACCACGACGTTGCCATTTTTGGACAAACCCACTCGTTGCGTAGGATCGTCAACCAAGCCTTGAAGATGCAGCGTTTGCCATCCAGTGGTTTTCGGAATCCGGCCAACGATCACCATCGTATCTTTGGCAGCCGGCTTACCAGTCACGACGACAGAGCCGTCTTCGCCGATCTCCGAGGCGACATTGTTGGCAGATTTTACTTTGGTGGGGATGATCGTAGCGTTTGTCGGTTCGCCATCATTTTGAAGCGACTTTTCCCACTGCTGTTGTGCCGCGTCGACTGTCGGTATTGGTTTGTTGAGTTCGTCGCGATGTCGTTTCAATTCTTCATCGAAATCCGCGATTTCCTTTTGTTGTTCTTGGTTGGCAACACGGATGAACGGCGCTGGGTTTTTGACGTTCTGGTCCATCGCGCGACCGTCCAGACTGTTGAAGAACGCGTACAACGAATAGTAGTCTTTCATCGTGATCGGATCGAACTTGTGATCGTGGCAAACAGCACATCCGGTCGTTAGCCCTAAAAAGACAGTGCCAAATGCGTCGGTGCGATCCATCACGTTGCGTGCAAAGACTTCATCGTAGATAGAACCGCCTTCGTTCGTTGTGACGTTCAAGCGATTGAAACCGCTGGCAATCTTTTGTTTGATGGTTGCGTTTGGCAGCAAGTCACCAGCGATCTGCTCGGTAACGAATTGATCGAACGGCATATTGGCATTGATTGAATCGATGACCCAATCACGATACGGCCACATTTCGCGGTAGTTGTCCAGGTGCATTCCATGAGTGTCGCCATACCTGACGAGGTCCAGCCAAAATCGTCCAACGTGCTGGCCAAAGGATTCGGACGACAACAGTTCGTCCACCAAACGCTCATAAGCTAGTGGCGAATCATTGGATAAGAAACGATTGATCTGATCACGACTGGGCGGCAGGCCGGTCAAGTCAAAGCACACGCGCCGCAGCAGTTCGTGTTTTTCTGCGGGCCCGTTGGCGACAAGCCCATTTCGCTTGAGCTGCAAATCGATGAAATGATCGATCGCCGAACGCTCGGCAGGAACCGATGCCTTTGTCGGTGGGATGAAAGCCCAGTGTTTTTCGTACTCTGCGCCCGCAGCTACCCAGGCCTTTAGCGTTGCGATTTGTGATGGCGTAAGTGGCTTGCCATGATCGGGTGGCGGCATGATGGAGTCTGGATCGGATGATTCGATCCGCTGAATCAAGTCCGATTCTGCAACTGTCGATTCAGGGTCGTGCTGATCCAACCGAAAATCAGCTTGTCGCTGCTGTGCATCAGGTCCGTGGCAGGCAAAGCAGTGATCGGAAAGGATCGGTCGAACTTCCTGTTGGAAACTGGGGCGATCGGCATTTGAATATTCCATCCCGAGCAGGAAGATTGCAAACGCAAGGTGCCCGATTCTGAGGTGCATATTCAAATTCATCGACGGCATTTCAGGATTTAGGTTCCGTGACAGTGGTCTTGGTGTTTTCAATGATACACCACTGAAAGTTGCCCACGGTGGTCCTATTGCAATGTTGCCCCAATGTCGGCAGCATACCGAGATGACTGATACTGAAAACAGCGAATCGCCCGTTTTTGCAGCCCCCCTGGACGCTTTACAAAGTGTCTTTGGCTACCAGAGTTTCCGAGCTTCACAATCCGCCGTGATTGATCATGTGCTGTCGGATCAGCATGCAATGGTGGTCATGCCAACTGGAATGGGGAAATCGCTGTGCTATCAGATCCCAGCCTTGCTGTCGACTGATAACGATCAGGGCAATGAGATTGTGCTGGTGCTTTCGCCACTGATCGCGCTAATGCAGGATCAAGTTGATGCTTTGCGCAGAAAGGGAGTGGATGCTGCTTTTGTGAATTCGTCGCTGGATCGACAGGCTCGAGAAAAACGCTACAAACAGATTAGTGATGGACGCTTTCAGTTGCTGTACGTGACGCCCGAGCGTTTTCGCAAACCAGAATTCCTGGAAGTCATCGGTCGTCGCCGCGTGAAGCTGTTGGCGGTCGATGAGGCGCATTGCGTCAGCCAGTGGGGTCACGATTTTCGGCCAGACTACAGTCGGCTTGCTGAGATACGTCAGCTGCTTGGCAATCCAACCACGATCGCGCTGACAGCCACCGCGACCGCGGAGTGTCGTCAAGATATTTATCGGCAGCTTGGGATCGAGCCAGAGCACATTCGACTTTTTCACGAGGGCATTGATCGCCCGAACTTGGAGCTGCGTGTCCAAGACGTTTGGGACGAGACTGAAAAGATCGATGCCGTTGAAAAGGTGCTGAAGGATGCTGCGTATCCTGGCGGCAGCGTCATCATCTACTTTTCGCTCATCAAGACGTTGCAGCGGTTCAGCGATAGCATGCTAAGCAAAGGGATTGATCACATTTGTTATCACGGCGACTTGGATCGAAAACGCCGCAAGCGTGTTCAGGATGAATTCATGGTTGGCGATGCCGATTTAGTCTTGGCGACCAACGCATTCGGTATGGGCGTGGACAAAGAAGATATTCGGATTGTGATCCACGCCGAAACGCCAGGATCGATCGAATCATACTATCAAGAAATTGGCCGAGCGGGCCGAGATAACCAACCGAGTCTTTGCCTCTGGCTGTATTTGCAAAGCGATCTGATGACACAGATGCAATTCATCGAGTGGTCGAATCCTGATGCCGATTTTTACAACCGATTGCATACGACGTTGTGCGAACACAATGAACAATGCCGTGCGTTCGGACTGGAATGGTTGAATTCAAAATTGCAGCGCCGCAGCAAGCATGATCATCGATTGGCAACAGCGATTGCGATGTTCGATCGGTATGGCGTTGTCGCAGGTCCGCGACCGCCCGAATGCTTTGACGTGCAAACCGATTTGCTGGATGTGTTCCAGGATCGCGAGTCGCTGGAGGACAAGAAACGAAGAGGCCAGCAGCGTTTGTATGCGATGGTCCAACTAGCAGCAGCTGAAACGGACGACCGTAAACGGTTCTTGAACGATTACTTTTTAAAAGAACCGTCTTAGCTCAGTGCTGCGTTATCGCTAGATTTTTAGCTGGAGTCGCCAGAATTCGGATCAGTTGGGTATTGCCGAAATTCTTGACGACTCCATGCTTCTCTTTTAACACCTGGCAAGCGCCGGGTGTTCCGCAGGCCGGAGCCGTGTTACTTATTGGCCAGGGCGACCGCCTCCTGGTCGACCGCCTCCACCACCTTGGCCGCCGCGACCGCCTTGTCCGCCACCGCGACCAGCTTGGCCACCGCCGCCGCGACCGCCTTGTCCACCACCGCGACCGGCTTGACCACCGCCACCGCGACCGCCTTGTCCACCGCGACCTGCTTGGCCGCCACCGCCTCTACTACCGGGGAAGTGACTTCGACCGTTAACCATTCCGGATGTTCGATCTTGTTCCAGCCAGATGGTGAATTCCTGATCCAACGCTTTGCACCAGCCCAACTTTTTGTTGCAGGCAAAGTATTGAATCTGAACCTTGATCGGCTTGCCTGCTTCCCAATTCTGTACGTCGACCAAAAACTCACGCGGTTCTGTATCAGACTCGACGTCAATTTTTGGTGCTTCGGCCATCGCTGGTGTCACTGTTACACCATCAGCGATGATTCGGTACTTAGGTGCAGCGGCGAGGTTATTCCAGGCGGCGCCCAGCACAGGGTCTTGGCGAAAGCCCAAGTACAATTGACCGCTACCAGTCCTCATCAGATTCTGGTCCGCTTCTGGACGCAGTTTGGCGTAACGATGCGAAGCACCGAATTCAGGCGACTTCAAGTTTTCGGCTTTCACTTCTTCGCCACCAGCAGCAAATCGTAGTGGTACAGCGACGCCCTCAACTCGTTTTCGCTCGACAAGCATTTCGCCGGGAGGAGTCGATT
>CAYNNP010000227.1:0-10550 GCA_964398215.1 uncultured Pirellulaceae bacterium
TGATCGAACTTACGATTCAAATCCCCAGAAACTGGACGACACAAAGTCGGGCTACTCTGGATCGATCTCATCGAGTGATACCTCGATGCGTGTTCCATCACTTAGAATCAAATCTATACTTTCGATCATTTTCTCATCCTGATCAAAATTCATTTCTGCTGTCGCAGAATCCTTTTTGCCCTTGATGTCCATAACGATGACCCGATTTCCTTTGCTACGTCTAGCTGATTCAGCAAAATTCACCTCAACGGATTCGACTTCACCTAAATGTTCGCGCACAACCGGACTGGCATTCAATTCCTTCTTTGCTTCGTCGGCCACAACGTCCATGGCTTTGTTGAACAGCAAGTAGCCACCGCCACAGCAGACCAATCCGCCCACCAGGGCCAATACACCAAGCGTCGCAAAAACCCAAAGCCAGGGGCTACTCTTGGCTTTGGGCGGAGCATCATCCTCTTGACTGTGGTTCGGTTCGAAAGGGTTGTTCGGCGCGCGAGACATAGTGAAAATTATCCTGAGACGCAAAATACGGGAGGTCTGATGCCGTTTTTGACACCACATCGAAGAAACAATCAACGACTAAGTCGGCGAATTCCGTGCTAACTGATTCAACGTCGTTACCCTTCGGTATACATTAAACCGTGACGGAACGTCCCCTTCTAGCTGGGACACCTTGATTATTGTGTCGCGTACTACTTGGCGATGCAACTGAACCCTGAAAGTCCTGAAGTGACAGGTGGCGATTTGGATCAGTTTGATAAATACCGAAGATGGCTGCAAATACCCGAAAACGATTTGCCACCGACTCATTACGTGTTGCTGGGAATTGACAACTACGAAGAAGATTTTTCGGTAATCGAGCAAGCGGCGAAAAAACGCACAACTCATTTGCACCAAATGGCAGCGGGGCCAGATCGCGCCGAAGTACAAAAACTGATGGGCGAAATAGCGGTCGCTCGAAGGGTCCTGCTGAGCCCCGATTCGAAAGCTGACTACGACCACAAACTGGAGACTGGCGAGTGGTATCAGCCACAGGATTCTCAGCATGCATCAGTTGAAACAACACAGCCGAAACCAACACTTGCACCCGTCGTTGTGGCAAGCTCAACGGTTGGTCAGCAAACGGGATCACAGCAAGCCGATGAACTAACTGACGAGCAGCGAGCCGAGCAGAGAAGTCTCGCAGCTGCCCGCCGTCGTCGAAAATCGAAATGGGCTGAATACAAGATCCATCTAGCGTCCGCCACCGTGTTGCTTGGAATTGTCGGCGTGGTTTGGTTTGTGAATCGATCCGATGGGAAAAGCTCCGCAGCCAAAGTTGGCAAGATTGACGAATCGCGTGATTCTCGTGCACCGTCAATCATGAGTACAAATAAAGCGGCAACACCCAGCAATAGCAGTCGTAGCAAGACTGTGCGTCGACCTTCCAAATCCAAGTCGTCGCTGGCTGGCAAGATCAAATTCAAAAGTCTTGGGGGTGATTCCAGTGATGCTAATTCACAAAAGCCCAATGGATCGGTGAAGCAGAAACCAAATTCTCAAAACAAAAACATTCCAGCTTCGATCCAATCGGATGATGAAAGAATGTTACTGGTGACAGCATGGGCACATGCCGAACAGAACAGGCCCATCAACAAAACACTTAGCCCCACCAACCGAGCCACAACGCTGCGATTGTTTGGCAATGCTGGGCGAATTCCTGGATCTTCCGTGATGCGTTTGCGAGTTGATCCGACTGCAAAGAAAGCACAGTTCGTAATTAGCGAGAAATTGAAACTAAGCATCCACGCAGCTAAGTTCAATGATTTTGCAATCAAGAAGCCACCGATCAAGAACAAGTCGTTCGCTTTTGCTGAGTCGATGGGGGCCAAAGCCGGCAAGCTTACGCGAGGAGCAGTTTGGGGGACCAACTATCTGTTGATCTCATTCGCTGGCGAGTATTCCAAGGTCAAGAAACCAGCTGTCCTCGTTTTCAGCCTCATCGATGGAGACGGTGACAAAAAGTATCGTAGCCCCAAAGATAAAATCGTCTTGCACGGAGTCGTTTCGGACCCCGACTTTCAAACGGGCAAGAAAAACAACAACACTGTGCTCAACGAAAAAAGCGTGCGAGACTTTGTCAGCCAACACATTGGCAATTGACTCATGCCTTGCCCAGCCCAGTCACCAAACGCTGATTTGAGTCAGCGTTTGGGCGGGTTTCCAGATTGAATGCAAGTCAGTTCTTGGCAGTGCCTTCGACTTTGCCAAACGCAAAGGTGTCGGCGATCATTTCTACTTTGATGTTTGCTGCAGATGGTACGCTCACGGCGACCGGTTCAAAGCCGCGGCCTCAGCACGAGCCCGGTAAGATCGCTACTTCGATCACCGCACCCGTGTCCGCATTCAATATCTTGAACTCAGGTGATTTTCCTACCGGAGTCCAGCCAGCGTATTGCTCGCCTGCTTTGCCATAGAACCAAATCTGGTCGGGAGAAAACTCGATCTGGCCACCAGCACGTGCGAATCGGAATTCGGATCGAATCGGGCCACCCCAATTGAGTTCTCTTTGCTTGCCAGCAGGTAGATCAATCGATTTCATTTTCCCAGCATCGATCGTCGCACGCTGCTGCCCCAAGCCAACCGTTCCACTGACAATTCGGTACTTACCCGCAGGGACTTTTACAGATCCTTCGATAGCGCCGACATCAAACGAATGTTGGTTGTCATTGGATGCGATAATCGACGACAACAATACCGCTTTGGATTCAAAGTTGGACTTCATGTCGATGGTCGCAGTGGGCCCATCGTACTTTGCAAGCACGATCGACTTTTTGCTTTTCCCAAAGCTGACACTTCGCAATTCTCCACCAACGTAAATCGTTTTCGACAGAAGTGTTGCAAAGTCGCTGTTGCCAACAATCATTGCATCGCTGCCCCAGTCGTCGAATTTTCCATTTCCGTTTTGATCAATGATGCGGATAGGAACTGGTCCTGCTGGACTGTTCACAGTTCCGGCCATTGCACCGCCTGGAGCCCACTCCCATCCCTTGGCATCGCGCCGCAGTCGCGCGGCATACTTGAATACCTCGCCAGAATTTTTCTTGCCTGACAAAATCACGCGAGTCGTAGAGACGTTTGTTTTTGGATCAACCAAAGGCTTGATGGTACGATCCAATTTGCTGTCGCCGTCGGTATCAAACTTCAGTTGATTGCCATCCATTGCGACGGCAAAAAAGAAATCGTCGCCGTATTCGCCGATTTGGATTCCATCGTTGACTGGAAACCACTGTTCGGTCGGCAGTTGAACGGTCCAGTTTCGGTAACTGCGGTATCGCAAGTCAACCGATTCACTATCGGCGGCAAATGTGCCGACCGAAATGACCGCTAAAAGTAAGAAACTAAGTGTTAATCGAATCATGAATGGTCACCTTGTGGAAGAAACTCCAGACCTGCATAAGTTAATCGAAGATGGCCCATCGTTGCAAGAAAAGACTACAAAGACGCGTTAATGGCGTACTCAGAATTCAGCCTGGCGCCTAAAAATCGCTGCACGAACGATACAGGACTTTTGCGATTGACCAAGTATTGGTGGTGATAGGAATTGAGACTACTGCTTTTTTGCGTTTTCGTACTGTCTCAGTATCATGATTTTTTGCCAGATCTTTCGGCTCAGTCCTGTGGTCAGTTGTTCGACTTCGCTGACCGCGGCGACCGCAACTGGATCGTCAAACTTTCGTACGTAGATCGCTGCGATTTTTCCGGTCAACGAAAGCATCTCGCTGCAGTAATCCAAGTAGCGATTGAGTTCAAAAGGCGTCATGCTAATTTTCGGCGAGTTTTCCGTCGCCGGTCCCTTGCGCATCGCCTTTTCAGGTGCTTTGGTCAGTTGGTGCATATCGATGATATGAGCGATTGACCGCAGTTCATGGACCGCACCGAGTGCACGCTGTCGTTTGATGCGGTTTTCTAAACCAAACAGAAAGTAGATTGCTGCGGCGACAAAAATTGCTTCGTTGATACCCGACTCAAAAGCAGCAATGAACTCTGTGAACGACAGATTCTGATCTTGTTTGGCACCCGACTGAAAAGCTGCAAGCCCAAGGGCGAAAAGAATCACTAAGACCGTGGACGCAAGCAGTACTGCAACCACACGTATCCACTTGATCGGACTCTCTATCCATTCTGATCGCTGGGCGGCCTGCTTTGCAACGTCCTGAAGTTTGCCGCAGAGCTGGGCAAGATTTGCATCCGGAAATCGCTCTTGGATTCGGCAATGAAGCTTGCCAATGGTCGAAACGACACGATCGTCTCGCAACGTGAGTGTGTCTGTGAAATATGCTTGTGTTGACGATGTCATTTTTTGCCAAGGTTAGACGCTCAAGTACTCTTCAATGGCATCCTTCAACACGTCATAGGGCGCTTGTTCTCCAGTCCATTTGGAAAAACATTGCCCCAAAGCGTGTGCCCACAATACCTCCGACGCGATCAACCGATAGCCCTTTACAACCAAGGCAAGGCCTTCGTCTCCGATGCCGCCCAAATCAAACACTGGCAGGTCGGCACTGGTCGTTGGCCATTCCTCGGTATCGAGTGTTACGGTTTGGTCGCCCGTCGCGCCGACTAAAACTGCTACCGCATCGGGAATTTGCTCCAAATCAGACGGCAGCATCTCTAGCCGAAAACCACGCTTGCTGAACTGGTCGATTAAGTTGCCGTCAATCAAATCGCCAGTGCCAAAGATGAGTCGCGCCTCTTCGGGTGTTGAGTCAGATGCAAATTGAGTTTCGACCAATTCAACAATCGTTTGAACTTGGCATTCTGCACCCGTCAATTTCCCTTCGGCGTCGCGGTGATAGTAGTCGATCCGAGATAGGGCCTCAGGCGAACTCTGTTGACTGTCTTCGCCTAACTGGTCTAGCTGATGGGTCGCAAGATTGTTGTCTAGCAGAACACCGCGCACTCCCAGCACATGCAGCCCCTTGATTGCCGTTGTCAAATTTTCAGGCGCAACGTCAAAGGAAAAGACACGCCAATCCAAATCCATTGATTGAAATGCTTTTTCGATCGCAAATTGCGAAGGGTTTCCAGCGATCGGATGTCCAACGACCGCAATGACCGACTCAGTGTTCTCGTCCATGATTCTTTTGAGGAGGCAAAGTTGAATACTTGATCGATTGTACAAGACGGATCGCGCAGATTGAAGCGCCAGTTTTCACCATGTTTTGAGCCTAGACAGTTAGTAAATTTCGATCTACCTGTGACCGCTCAAATTTGTGCCCGCAAAAAACACGTGTGGTTTGCCGGCCAAAGGGCTCTGTTACCAAGATCGCGGGCAAGCAACCGAACTACCAGTGTTAAAATGGAATGAGACCCGTTTTCTTTAGGAGTATGCATGGCAAAAGGCGACCATTTTTTCGTTTGGCGAACCCACAAGGGAGTTCCCTTCCAGCATCATGCGATCGACATGGGCGATTCGACCGCAGTTCACTTCACAGACGGCAACGGTGGTGTCGCGCAACCGGGAGCCTCCAACGCTGACTTTGTCGTTGCTCGCACGCCGATCACGAGTGTGACCCGGGATGGGCGCGATGAAATCCATGTTGTCCAGCATTCCGATCAATTGCCAGCCGATGTGGTCGTGCAGCGCGCGGCCAGCCGAATTGGTGACAAAGGTTACCACTTGGTTTTTGATAACTGCGAGCACTTTGCATGTTGGTGCGTCTTGGACGAAAGCCAAAGTCGCCAAGTCCAAGTTGCATTCGAACGCCTTGCCGCAATGGGTGTCAAGTCGATGTTTGCCGGTGGCGCTCGCATGGCGTCCGGCGTCGTAGCCAAACGACTTACTCGCGGAATGAGTCCATTGATGTTGTTGGCTGATGTGGCCCAGTGGGGCACCGAAATTGGTGGACATCATGTTGGACTGACAAATCCCAAGCAGCGAAAGCAAGCTGGACGCGCTGTTGGTGGCGCGACCGCATTAGCGTGCGGCGCGTTGGGCGGGCCCATCGGGATCCTGGTTGCCGGTGGACTTTGGGCGGTTGGCGAAGTCGCTAGTGAAGCAAGTCACAAAGCCTACGAAAGCGCTCGGCAAACGTCGACGTCGTAATACGTGACTTGCGCGGTGGATCTTATTCTACAATCAACTGCCCGTTCATGATCATCCAGTGCCCAGGAAACGTGCACAGGTACGGGTAACTGCCGGGCTTTGCCGGGGCGTTGAAGTACACCGTGAATTTCCCATTCGGCTCCACCACGTCCACATAGACCAACACATCATCGGTTTGCGGGACGTAGTGATTCGTTGCAGCTTGTGGATCAGCAATCAGCTGGTTGCATTGTTGCCCCACTTTCTTGAGCGTGCCAGGTTTGACCAATGCCCAATTATGTGGAACGGCATCCGGATTGTTGAACGTCAATCGAATCGGTTCGCCTGCTTTCACGCGAATGACGGTTTTATCAAACATCAAATTCTTAGCCGCAGAAATTTGAATTTCACGAGCATCCTTGATCGCTTTTCGATTGGGATTTCGCTTCATGGTCTTGGGCCGATAGAAATCGGTCATCATCGGATGAGGCAATCGTGCTTTTTCGATGCGTGCGTATTGGTCATAGTCCGTAAAGTCGTTGTCCAAATGGTTGACCGTCATGAATAGGTCTTGATCGGTACTTTCACTCGTTTTGATCAATAAGTGCAATTGATTGACCGGCTGCAAATCGGGAATCTCAAGAAACAATGATCGCCCATCGCCAACCACAGTTGCCGACGAAATCGCCAGAACATCGTGACCACGAAGCCCCATTTGGCGGGACGAAAATTCTGGCGAACCATACGCTCCGCTGTAACGATAATTCCAACACTGGGCGAAGTGAGAATCCGGATCGTTGACAACAGACGCGTCAAGCACCTGCGAAAATTTGACCAAAACACCATTGCGATGAACGTGAAAACCAGTTGGCAATTGCGCAGCCTGTTGATTGATTCGAACACGCTGCAAGCATCCGTCATCTGTCGTGTAGGTTCCCCAGCCGCCCATGCCGGCAACGTACAATTGGCCATCGATCGGATTGAATTCGCCACGGTGCGCGCCGGATGCAAATTCAACGCCAAGTGGAACCACAGCGCCTTGGACCCAATCGTCGAACTGGTCACGCAGCAAAATAAACCCGGTCCCCGCGCCAAACGACAAGTGAACCATGTTTCCTTTTGCTGGCCCCCAACGTTCATCAGCAACGAACACCTGACCGCCGCTGGAGTTATCCAAACCACGCGGCAAGTAGACCATTGGTAGCTCCGGTGGGCCTTTCAGGTTTTTGCCCGGGCGGCCAAAGAACGGAAGTCTACGATCAATCGGTGGTTCACACACCAAACGGTTCAAGGTTTTTCCGGGCACGACGGCAGCGATCATCGAAGCCGGCATCCAGTCACCTTCGCTACTCGGCACCGTCACCATCCCATCAGGATACAACCCAATGCCATCCGAGTTTCGTAGCCCCGTTGCAATCGACTCGGCGTACTTGCCATCCGCCGAGACACGCATCACGCCCTGTTTCCCTGTCGCTGTGAAAAAATTCCCTTGCTGGTCACGTACCAATCCGCAAGTGAAATCATGACCGCCGCGCGAGGTTTCAATGGCTTGGCTAAAGCACTCATAAAAATCCATTTCACCATCAGAGTTCAAATCATGAAGCCGAGTTATCTGGTCGCGCCCAATGATAAAAATCTTGTCCGCCTCCGTGACGACTCCCAGCGGTTGGTGCAAACCCGAAGCAATGCGTCGCCACGAGACGTTTGCCAACGTTTTGTCTAAACCCGTAACCTTCCAGACATCGCCTTGCATGGTGGTATAGATCGCTGACCCGTCGGACAGAAACGCAATGCCGCTGCCATACAGCAATGTCTTCCACGGATTTTGGATAGGCATAGGAATTTTGTCACAGGCATACGGTTGGGTATCACCCAGTATTCCTTTGACGACAAATTCTTGCGGCCATTGTGGCTTACCGCCTGTGCACAATTCACGATCAGGGTGCTGGTCGCGAGGTGCGATCACATGCTGCAACTTGCCGTCGATCAATTTCGGTGCGTCTAAGAATTCAGTATCACCGATCCTGTACGCAAAAATCACACGATCGCCGTTTCGATACAGCCCTTGGTATTGCTGCGTGCCCTTTGGGTGTTTGTGATTTTTGATTGCGACGGTTGAGCCATCTTGATTCAGCCCCTGCATGAACCCACGGCGCACATCGGTGAACTTTACAAAGCCACCCGTCCATGCACGACGATAGGAAAGCGTATCCGGATCAAAGCAAACGGACATTTTGGAATCGCCGTCGCGAAGTTGAACGCAGATTCCGCGCCCAACATTTGCTTTGTCGCCATGGAACACACCGGACAACAGACTCCCAAGATCCGATTCGTTCCAGCGACCGTCCGCCCAATCCGCATCACTTTGGTTCCCCCAATGGCCAAGCGTTCCACCGTCAAGCCCAGGGTACTCGGCAAGCAAATGCGGCGTTGGCTTCTTACTACGAAAGTGGCGAGCCTGTTTGCCGTAGAACTGGTAGGTGCGATTGCGATTCACATTTGCTTGCCAGCTGGGATATCGCTTTGGATCAAGCGGTTCAGGCGTCACTTCGAAGGTAGCGGCGTGGTGCCCATGCGAATGCGCCAGCAGCGAATCGATCGCTTCAGGCTGCAGCAATTTATGTTTCCCAAGATCACTTAGAAAAGCGATCAAGTCCCATTTGTCTTGTGGCGAAAGGTTAGCCATCAAGCCACCGGGCATCAGTGAGCCGATTTGCTGAACAGCTTCAACATTCTCCTGTGCGATTCGTTTCACTGTGTTTGTGGCAGAGTCGCGGAGTTGAATCGTTTCGGCTGTTTCGGCAACCAAGTATCCGCGTGTTATCGCGCCGTCGTCAGTCAAGACACCCACGGCTTGATATTCTTTGGCCACGACCTTTTTCGGGTACAGCAATGATTCGACGATATGTGTCAGTTTTTGATTGATCGCAATCTTGCTCAAGTCGGGACCAACACTGCCGCCATGTTGGCCGACCTTGTGACAGGAAATGCAGGCGCTGGTGGGCGATGCATAAATCACCGCTCCCCTTGCTGGATTGCCTTTCGCAGCGGATTGTTCAACAAGACCCTGAACAACTTTGGCGTCAAATTCTTGTGCCACCGCCGAACAAGCGACCAAGGCAACGCAAACAAGAAACCAACAAGTAGCGAGAGATCGATTCATAACAGATCGTTGCATTGGAAGGAGAGGCAAAACAGGCGTCTACAATATAGTCACCGCGCAATCCAATTGGACACCAACACAATCTGCTCAAGCACGCCACATAAAGCCGTCCTTCATCGCCAATTTGAGCTAACGATCAAAAACGCTACCTGAGCCCACAGTTTTTCTGGGCACGAGAAAGCACTTCGCCGGCAACTTCGCGTGCACGGTCCGCACCTTTCTTCAGGGTCTCATGCACGAAATCCAGATTCGATTCTAAATCGGTACGGCGAGCGCGGGCCTGTTCAAAATAACTTTCGCTCGCTTCGGCGATTGCTTTCTTTACGTCGCCATAGCCAAAGCCACCTTTGCGGTACGTCGCTGCCATCTCTTCGATTTCAGCGTCGCTTGCGAAAAGCCGGAACAGCAAGAACAAATGATCTTCGTCAGGTTCTTTGGGATCTTCCATCGGGCGGCTATCGGTTTCGATTCGCATGATCTGTTTGCGAATCTGTTTTACCTGGCCGAACAATGGCAACGTGTTGTCATAGCTCTTGCTCATCTTTTCGCCATCGGTCCCCGGCACTTTTGCGCTATCGTCCAGCGTCTTGGCTTTCGGCATCACAAAGGTTTCGCCGAATTGATGGTTGAACTTGGCTCCGATGTCACGGCAAACTTCGATATGTTGGACTTGGTCCGCCCCCACGGGAACAAGCTGACTGTCATAAGCCAAAATGTCCGCCGCCTGCAAAACCGGATAGGTAAACAACCCCGCTTCGGTAGGCAGGCCCCGATCAACTTTCTCTTTGTAGGCAACGCATCGCTGCAACAAACCCATTGGGGTACCGCTCAGCAGCAACCAACACAGTTCACTGACTTCGGGAACGTGCGATTGGACAAACAAAGTTGCTTTGTTTGGATCTAAACCCAATGCCAACAGATCCAGCGCCGTATCGATCGTATTCTGACGAAGCGTCTCGGCATCGCGAACCGTTGTCAGCGCATGAAGATCGGCGATGAAGTAAAACCCATCGTTCTCTTCTTGCAGATCGATGTACTGACGGACTGCGCCAAAGTAGTTGCCCCAATGGGGTCGACCGGTGGGCTGAATTCCCGACAAAACTCGCATGGCAATCGTTTTTGGTCTCAAGACAAAGAAATCGTTTCACGAATTGTCGCCTAATCCCCGCCAAGTGCGTAGGGGGAGCAAGTTGGTCTGAATTTTGGGGTAGGGGAACTCGTCAAGGGCTTGGCGAATAATTCGGTCACCAGCCCTCTTTCGTGTTTTAGCTGAGGACCGGACAAGGAGCTTTTGTTTTATGAGCGGCAAGGCGATAGCCG
>CAYNNP010000228.1:0-10531 GCA_964398215.1 uncultured Pirellulaceae bacterium
AAGACAAGGGCTAACGCCCAAGGCTATATGCTGTCGCCACTTCGTGGCTGGCGAACGGTGGTGCAACATCAGTTTCTAAACGGACACTCGTTTGCGGGGCCACCGCTATTTGTGGTGTTGAAAAACTGAACACCCGGCAAGAGCGCAACTGGTATGTTGCATTCAACAACAAAAAAACGTGAGCGAGGGACCGAGTCAATATTGCTTGTCCCTCGCTAACGCTTCGGGTTACCAGAAAAGCGCGACTTCAAAACGTGCGCCTTCGGCTACCGGTTAAACGACAAACCCTCAAGACTTTCGGTTCTTTGATACTCGTGCCGGCCGCAATTGAGTTTCACGAAAGAAGATCTGAAAAACTCCGCAGTTTTACTTCAGTTTGCCGACCAAATCATCTTGTGGGATTCTGGCTTGGATTGGTAGTTACGACGACAAGTCATCGTGCTGCCCTTGCGGCTGAATCATCCTTGATCGATGACCCGAACGATTTTCAAAAACTGACTGTCACAAACGGTCTGCAAATATGCGGTTTCGTCCAATCAAATCCTATTTCCATTTGCTGCTAGGTGTTGCGGCATTCTTTGTCGCGCACGCTTCGACCAACGCGCATGCTCAGCTTGGTGGCGGCGGCGGTGGACTAGGTGGTGGTGGAGGTCCAGGCGGAGGCCTGGGAGGCGCGCAAGCCCCACCCGCAGCTGCCAAACCAAAATTTCGTGATCACATCCATTCATTGGATGGCCTGCCTTCGCGTCGCGAAAGCGGTGACAAGATCATCGCGGATGTTCGCGTTGTGGGCAATAAATACATCAGCACCAACCACATTATTCAGCAAATATTGACTCGTAAAGGACGCTTTTACGACTACGAAACTGTGCTTGGTGACGTCCGCAGGTTGAACGACCTGGGATCATTTGATCGGGTCAGTTTCAAAACCCAAGACACCAACAACGGCACGATTGTAAGCTTCATTGTTAGCGAACGCCCAATCATTCAGGGTGTTGTCTACCACGGCAACCGAGCGTTGAACGATCGTGAACTCGCAGGCCGAGCCGGAGTCGCACCACATGATCCGCTTAGTGAATTTTCGATTGAAACCTCGCGCCGGCGAGTGCTGGACTACTACCACGAAGAAGGATTCAATCAGGCGAGTGTCCTGACCCAAATTGGGACCAAGACAGAACCAGGGCTTGTGGTCTTTCGGATCAATGAAGGCCAGAAAGAACGCATTCACAAAATCAATATCGTTGGCAGCACGATTCTTAGCGAGGGTCGGCTAAAAAATGTCATCAAGAGTCGCGGATCCATTCTTGGCGTTGTTAGCTATGTGAACAACAAAGCAGACATGGCTAAAATCAACGAAGATGTCAAAATCCTGGAATCGATGTACCATAACCTTGGCTACTTGACCGCAACTGTTGGTCGTCGTTTGTCGTACGACGAAAGTGGTAAATGGATTGATCTGACATTCGTTGTTAGGGAAGGCCCACGGTTCACCATTAACAGCATTCAGTTTGTTGGAAATCGATTTGTGACCTCAGAATCGATCCAAGCCAAATTAGCAATCAAACCAGGTGATACTTTTCACGGCACAAAACTACGTGTTGATGTCGGAGAAATCATCTACGGCTACGGTGAGCTTGGTTTTATCTACGCCGAAGTTGATCCACAAACGATCATTCGAGACGACGCGAACTCAGTCGACCTGGTATTCAAAATCGAAGAAGGGGACCGCTGGAAGATTGGCGAGATCCTGGTCAACATCGAAGGCGAACCACATCTCATGCGTGAAACCACATTGCTGAATATGTTGAACATGCGTGAAGGCGATTACATCAACCGGGCCGCCCTGGAGACTGGAAAAAATGTTCTACAACGCAGCCAGCTTCTTGAGAGCAATCCACAAGTCGCGGATCCTCCAGACATCAAAGTCGTCCCTCGGGACGGATCGTAACCGGGGCTGATTGCATGACCCACGCCGACCGAACCAATTTGAACCTCCTATTCGAATCGAAAATCACCCGCATGACCTTTTGGAATCCCACACGAACGAAATCGCTGCTTAGCGGGTTGATTTGTTTGCTGGTTTCATCGGCACTAGGATGCTCGACGTTCCTAAACCGTGATCCATTCCGCAGACTGATGAATGACCCGTCAGTAGACGTTCCCGTCGACGACGATTTCGTTCCACCAAACGGACCGGACCTGACTCAGAACGATTCTCGAGTTCGGCTGAATACACGCGGCTTAGATCCGCGCACCTCACCCATTCGTCAGGTGGCGCACGAAGAACCGACTTACGTCGCCAGGCAAGTTCCTCTGCCACCCGATAACGCCGGCGGCAATTTCACAGTGCCCAGTGGTATCGCAGGCGGCACCCAGTTGCCCCAGCCTCCACCTGTCCAATATCAGCCAGGACCGTATCAATCCGCTCCGGGTTTCCAAAACGCTCCGACGATCAGCGGGCCATCCTACACACAACCGACCGCTCCCGTGCAGTTTCAGCAACCTGGGTTGCAGCCAGGGCCACCGGTTGGCCAGTTCAATAACAATCCGCGAAGATCGATTGGCAATGTCACAGGACTTGGTCAAGGAATCGCGCCGGGTGCAGGAACTGCGTTTCCGCCGATTGGCACCGACCCAGTCTTTTCACCGACGATCCGCCAAGCCGATTTGATCATCAACGGGTTCCCTGCACGTACCGGACGCATCATGTTTGGTGCTGCCGTTAATAGTGATGCAGGAGTGACCGGCCAAATCACAATCGATGAAAGAAACTTTGACATCACCCGTTTTCCGCGATCGTTCCAAGACCTGTTTGGTGGCAACGCGTTCAAAGGTGCTGGCCAAACACTGCGTATCGAAGCGGTACCTGGAAGCGAGTTTGACCGCTACATCGTGAACTTTACAAATCCCAATCTGTTTCGCAGTCAGCCAATCAGTATGACGTTGGGTGGTTTCTTGTTCGACAGACAGTTCAACGACTGGAACGAAAACCGACTTGGTGCCCGAGTCAGCTTTGGTTATCGACTGACGCCAAGCCTTTCATTGTCACTAGGCGTGAGCGGACAGAATGTTGAAATTTCTGATCCACGCGGTGGTGCATTGACACCGCCCGAACTAGCCGAAGTCGTTGGCGACAACTCCCTGTTTTCTGGTAGTGTGAACCTGCGACACGATACTCGCAACAGTCCCATCCAACCGAGTGGCGGCCATTACTTTGAAGCCTCCTACGAACAAGCGTTCGGTGATTTTGACTACGGTCGTGGAGAATTGGAGTACCGGAAATATTGGCAGGTTAGAGAACGACCAGACGGCTCCGGAAAGCAAACAATTTCATTCTCGACGCAACTTGGATTCAGCGGCAGAGAAACACCGATCTTTGAAAACTTCTTTGCTGGCGGTTTCGCAACCATTCGTGGTTTCGATTTCCGCGGTGCAAGCCCCATTGATTCAGCATCATTGGTCGAACTGGGCGGTCGTTTTCAGTGGTTGAACTCCGTTGAGTACATGTTTCCAATCACGAACGACGACGCATTCCGAGGCGTAGCTTTCTGTGACTTTGGAACGGTCGAACAAGACATCGAGATCAACAGTGACAATTTCCGTGTCGCTCCAGGTGTTGGACTGCGAGTAGCAATTCCACTGTTGGGCCCGGCTCCACTGGCGTTCGACTGGGCATTCCCGGTCAGCGAAGCTCCCAACGACAACACCAGGGTGTTCAGTTTCTACACGAGCCTTGTCCGTTAATCATCACAGCGGAATCTCTATTGATTCCGCCAATCAACTTCATTGATTTTGGCAAGTGCCAACAACAGAGCTTGTGTACCGTCCCTTTCATGGCCTTGTGCGACCACGGCCTGATACAGTTGGTGCGCGAGAGCAAGACCAGGCAAACAAAGCTTCATCGCTGCTGCTTCATCCAGCGCGATTCGCATGTCTTTGATAAAGTGTTCAACAAAGAACCCTGGATCAAAATCGTTATCGATCATTCGCGGCGCCAAATTCGACAAAGACCAACTTCCGGCTGCTCCAGACGCCACGCTCTTCATCACCGTTGGCAAATCCAAGCCGACTTTCTGAGCATACAGCAGGCCCTCGCAAACCGCGATCATACCGCTGGCGATCAACGTTTGGTTGACCATTTTGGTGTGCTGCCCAGATCCCGGCCCGCCTTGATGAACGATCGTCTTTCCCATCAAATCAAGCAGCGGATGGATTCTGGCAACCGCGTCAGCATCACCGCCAATCATGATCGAAAGAGCTGCATTTCTAGCTCCCGTGTCTCCCCCGCTAACGGGCGCATCGATCGAAGCGACGCCCAGTTCGTTTGCTGATTTGGCAATCTGCTCAGCAAGCGAAGGTTTGCTGGTCGTCATGTCGACGATCGTCATTCCGGATTGGCAGCCCGCCAGCACTCCGTCAGCGCCCAATATCACGCTTTCAACGTCATGGGGAAAGCCAACAATTGTGAACACGACATCGCTGTTTTCAGCAACTTGTTTTGGCGACTGGACCAGCGTCGCACCCTTGGCCACCAAATCGTCTGCCTTGGATGCCGTTCGGTTAAAGATCGTTGCAGCGTAACCAGCATCCATCAAGTGACCACACATGCTTCGGCCCATGACGCCAGTACCGATCCAACCAACGCGAGTATTTTCAGGAGTGATAGATGCCATGCTTGGTTTCATAGATGAATGGAATGAGTTTGTTCAGCAACGTTTGTAGCAGGCCAAATTGTAGTGAAGCCTGCCCCGCTGAGTAGACGGCCAACAATTCCTTACCGTAACGAAAGGCAGCGCAAATCACTTCGCCAAAGTAGGTTGGGCACTCCTGCCCGACTGAACCAAAAAACGATTTGAATCGGGCAAGAATACCCAAGGTCGATAAAAAACTGCCGTAGCTCTGCAAACCAATCCACTAGAAAAGTGCCCCCACCATTACAATGAATTCACAATGTTCGACCGCAGTTCCGGCATCCAAATCTAATGATCAGCCATCTTGCTGCGTGGGATACTCCGCAGTTCCCAATCGCCATAGCGATGCGGCCAACGCAATTGCGGTCAATCCAATCAGACACCCGATGTGAAACGAAACACTGCTAGGCTGGAGGTTCCGCAAGATCGGGGCGTCCGGGAAATCCCAATTCATCCACTTAATGAACAACGAACGCAAGTGCAGGTTTCCAGTGAACTTGCCAGCGACTGCTGGAAGCAAGGCAATGCCATACTCGAATATGACCGTATAGACCAAGGCCATTGCCATCGTGCGTCGATGAAAAATAACTCCTATCAAAACGTACATTGCTGCGTGCATGACACAGGACAGAAACGCCAACGTGCAGAGGACTGCCCAGAGACGAAAACCACCCGACCGTTCGAAAAGTACAACACAAAGGCTGATGGCAATCACGGCCCCTGAAAACGACCAGAACACAGCATTCAAATACTTGCCGCACAAGACAGCCGTCCGTCCAGAACTTCGCATCGCCAAATAGATCCACGTCTGACCTTCGATCTCCGTGCTGATTGTGGAACTGGCCCATAGCAACAGCCCCAACATGCACATCACTTCGACGGTCATCAAATACAGTGGCCCCTGAAACGTCTCTGGCTGGAACTCAACCCGTCGTCTCTGCGGGCGCGGATTCCGAAAGCCGCCCCGCCGCCCACGGCGACGCGACCAGTCTTCATCAAACGGCCGCGCCTCTTGTGATTGCGCAATCACCTGCGCTCTGGGATTACCACCGCGTTCAATCTCACCCTCAGATGGTGCATTGAACGGAGCAGGCTGTGCTTGGAATTCAGCTTGTCGTTCGCGATCACGCTGCGTCCGCTCAATCTTTGGGCCCAAGACAGTGTTCATGATCCCAAAAATGATCACTGGAAACAAAATCAATCCGATCCAAATGAACAATCGGCCCTTTGTGACGGAACGACGAAACTCAAAACGCATGACATCAAGAATGAGAAAAAAATTCACTACAACTCTCCTCGATGATGCTTGAGCAAAGAATCAAACACAGCCGTCAAGTTACCCTCTGCGGATTGGAATTGATCAATGGTCAAACCGTCTTCGTCAATCCACTTTGCCAGCCGTTGAAATAGAGCCGACGGGTCCGTCAAACCAACCCTCAGTTCCCTGCGGTCTGCCGAAAGATTCAATGACGTGACCCAGTCGACATCAGCAAGTCGGCGCAGCAGTCGCGATACATCACTTCCGAAAAAACATACTTCCTGTGGCGTTTCGGCCAGAACACTTTCAATCTCACCGGCGGTTCCCGACGCCAGTAACCGGCCACCATAGATCAATGCAAATGCCGATGTGATTGCCTCGATCTCGTGCAAAACATGACTTGCAAACAGCAGGCCTTTTCCCTCGGCAGTCCACTGCTTTAACAATTCCGCCATTTGAAATCGGCCTACCGGGTCCAAACCGTTGTAGGGCTCGTCCAAGATCAGAAAGTCAGGTTCATGAGCGATTGCCTGCGCGATCTTGGTCCGTTGCCGCATCCCAAGCGAATATGAACCCATTGGACGGTTCATTGATTCGGTCATTCCGACGCGCTCAAGTGCCAGTTCGGTTCGGCGGTTGCACTCAGCATGACTAAGACCGTGCAGCCGAACTTGGTACCAAACAAACTCGCGAGCCGAAACGTTCGGGTACAAAACATCCGTGGCTGGGCACAGGCCAATCCGGCGCAGCACGCTTCGCTGCCGCCACGGATCCTTTCCTAATACTTTGACCGTGCCGATCGTGGGTCTCAGTTGGCCAATCAGCAAATTGATAAACGTTGTTTTACCAGCGCCATTTGGCCCCACCAGGCCATAGGCACCTGATTCAAAATTCAGTGATACGTCATTCAGCCCGATCACGTTTCCGTACAGTTTGCTAACGTTCGTTAGATCAATCATCAGATACTAAGCCTCGCAACGATTCGTTTGCGAATCAGCCACCAACCGCCAACGCTGACGAATACCAAAACCAGGACTGACGGAATGAATGCCCAAGACGAACCGTCGTCGACCCCAAAAATCCATGCATGAACGTTCCCCAATATTTCGTGAAGCGACACCAGCGACCAAGTATCCAAATCGACCAAGCCACCAAAAGCTTGAGATCGATCTCCTGGATAATCAGCTTGCTGGGCGTTACGGGCCGCAGTCGCTCCAGTCAGCATCCAATACGAAACGAACCCAATCGCCCAAGTTGCAAACCAAAGAAAAATTGCATATCGGCTTTCATTCGTGTGTGCCGCATAACACAACGCCAACGAAGTTGCTGGCACAACCAAAACGATCGCCCCCAGCAATATCTTCAGCGGTATGTCCCAGGTTTCTCGTAGCACCGATAGATCTGGTGAAAGCATGGTTGCCGCTAGAAACACAAGCAACGCAGGCAGTGCTGAAATGAGCGAGATATAAAACCAGATGACAGCGGATTTTCCAAGGATGTAGTCTCTGGGTCGCAATGGGCGTGAGAAATACATCAGATAGGCTTTGCTGCGCAGATCGTAGGTGACTAGCAACGGCGCGATCACCCCCACCAGCACAACCATCGACATTGCCTGCGGCCAGCGAAAAAACATAAAGATGATTGACGACCAAGCTTCGTTTCGACACGAGGACGGGTCTGACATGATTTTCTCGGGTAGGTCAGCCGACCCAATCGAAAATTCTACAATCATCCGCGCTGCCATTTCCCTCAAGCGTGGATCCTGAACCGACTGTTCAAAACCAAAAATCACTGACGCTGGAACCAAGACCGGTAGCCACGCGAGCATGATCAGAGTCCGTAGCCATTTTCTTCGCCACACCAGGGCAATGCCGCTTTTCGCGACTACCCACGGTTGCATCAGCCGTGATTTTTTCCTGCCAATCCATCCTCGATAGCCCAAGTTATTCTTCGTCATCTCGTTAGCTACCTACTCCTGCGGCTTCGACAAAGATTTCTTCCAGTGATCGTTTTGCGCGCGTGCAACTTTGGATCGCCGTATCCGTCTGTGAAGCAAACTCCCAAATCGCCTGGATCTCTTGGTCACCATCCATTTCGATCAGCAGCGAATTATTGGAGCCAGTTGTGACGGAAAACCCAGCTTGTTGGCACCTTGCTTCAAACGCGTCACTCGCACCAAAGACTTTGACTTGAAATGTTGGATTATTCAATTCGGTCAGCGACTGCAAAGTACCGCTCGTGCGCATCATGCCTTTGTACAGAATCACAATATTGTCACAAACTTGATTGACGTCCTGCAAAATATGCGTCGACAAGATGATGCTTTTGCCGTGATCACGCGCCAGGTTCTTGATCCGCTGCAGCATCGAATACCGTTGATCCGGATCCAAACCCGTCGTTGGCTCATCCAAGATCAAGAGTTTTGGATCGTGCACCAATGCCTGTGCAAACTTGAGCTTTTGACGCATTCCTGTCGAATACGTTTCGACTGCGCGATAGCGTTCTTCGCCCATGTCACAGAAATCCATGATCTCATGAGCGCGTCGCAGTGCTTCAACACCCGGCAAACCAGACAGCCGAGCCATGAAGGTGACCGACTCGATGCCAACCAATCCTGCGATGTAACAATCGTCTTCCGGTAGATAACCGATGTTGTCACGAATCTCGCGAACCTCGGCTGGCCAGCCGTAGCCCAATATTTGGCCTTCGCCCGATTGGACCTGCACCAGCCCCAAAAGGCCTTTAATGAGCGTACTTTTTCCTGAACCATTGGGGCCCAGCAATCCAGTAACACCTGGTTCCACCCGCAGCGCAACACTGCTGAGTGCGTTGATGTCGCGATAGGTTTTCGTGACATTTCGTATATCAATAATCGTGTCCACAAAGGACTCTGTGCAGCAAGTGTCTAGTTAGATCATCAGTGAAGCAGAAATCTGCTGACCGATCGTCAAAAGGGTACCCAATTCGTCATTCGCGATGCGATCTTGGCAACTGAGGACCAGGATATCTACAGTTTTTAGAAATAAAATCCACACAAACCCACTATCGCGCCCGGTTTACCAACATTTGAGTCCAGCCCAGCTGACTGCGCCGAAAAGCCCTAGCTGTGGTTATTGAAACGAAGATTGTTTTTCATAATGGCCCCTCCCCAAGAGGCTTGTTTTTGCGTAAAAAACCAATGTGGTCCTGTGTGGCCAACCGCGGACGGTGTTCAGGCGGTGGTCTTCCCAACGGAGCGTTCCGAGTGGATTAGACTAAAATAAGGTGAGGGTCACCGGTAAAAAAATTGTTTCTCGAATATTTATGAGACAGAGATGAAGAACTTTTTGTTGACGAGTGCAGCTGCACTTATGTTGTTTGCAGTTGGTTGTGACAAAGCTAAAGACGCAGCTAACAAAGCTGCTGATGGCGCTGCAGGCGCAGCTGGCGATGCAATGGACAAAGCCAAGGGTGCAGCTGGCGATGCGATGGACGCTGCCAAGGGTGCAGCTGGCGATGCAATGGACGCTGCCAAGGGTGCAGCTGGCGATGCGATGGACGCCGCCAAGGGTGCAGCTGGCGACGCGATGGACAAAGCGGGCGACGCAATGGACAAGGATAAGTAAGCTCGTTTTTTGCAAACGCAACTTATGTAACACGGTGCGATTTCGCACCGTGTTTTTTTATGCGCGGTAAGTACACAAGGCACGCCCGCGTACAGTTTGACCAAGCACACCAAACCTATTCCCTGAAGCCAGACCAACATGCGTCCTTTCATTTTGCAAGAAACCAACTACTCGCAAGTCAAAGACTGTGATTACTCCGTCGCCGTTCTTCCGATGGGAGCCACTGAACCGCACAACCTTCATTTGCCCTACGGCACGGACTCGTTGCAATCCCAGATCATTGGCGAACACGTTTGCGGCAAGGCCTGGGAAGCTGGTGCGAAAGTGATTCTGTTGCCGACGATTCCTTATGGGACCGAAACGAATCAAACCAAGTGCAATCTGTCAATGAATGTCAACCCAAGTACACTTGGCGCGATTATCAAAGACATCGTGGCTTCATTGCAAGGACACGGCATTCATAAACTGGTGATTTTGAATAGCCACGGTGGCAATGAATTCAAACCGTTGCTGCGCGAGCTTCATGGAACAACCAAGGTTCAGATTTTTCTGTGCGATTGGTTTCGCAACATTACCAAGGACGTGCAGACGGAGATTTTTGACGACGCGGGTGACCATGCCGGCGAAATGGAAACAGCCCTCGGTCTTGCGTTCTTTAACGACCTGGTTTTGAAAAATTCCGACGGTAAGATCGCAGCCGATGCCGGAAGCGTTGCAAAGACCAGGTTCCCAGCGATCAACGAAGGCTGGGTTAGCATCACCAGGCCGTGGCATTTGTTAACAACCAACACAGGGTCCGGCAATCCGCACCCAGCCACAGCCGAGAAAGGAAAACAATTGATGGATGTGATCGTTCAACGGCTGTCAGAATTCTTGGTGCAGTTGGCAAACGAAGAAATCGACGAACAATTTCCGTTTTGACGTAAGCCGTATCCAGCTTCCAGTGCCAGCGCAAATGAGCCGATGGGCGATAGCCC
>CAYNNP010000229.1:0-10415 GCA_964398215.1 uncultured Pirellulaceae bacterium
ACTTAGCGGTGAGAGCAATACAACACAGGAGTTTGCGGTAGCGTACTCGTCTCCGGTTTTGTCAGTCCACGATCCATCCGCCCTTTGGATTTTCAACAAGTGCTTATGAACACTCTTGTACCAAAGTGTGAAGTCATCTGGCTGACGATATCGCATTGCTATGCTGGCGTAGTACTGTGTGTAAAAGAAGAATGGAATCGTTTTTGATCCTAGGTCAACATTTTCACCAATGACATAGTCAAATCCATTTTCTGTCAGCTCTTCATTCTCCACTTTCGACAACGACAATGCAGCCATTGCTGCGGCACTCCGAGCTAAAGCGGAACCGGGTGTGTTAGCGACATAGCAAAATCCGCCACCGTCAACTTGGCAAGAACTGATGTAGCTGATTGCTCGCTGAATCGTTTTTGGATTGACCGTGACACCAGCACGCTGAGCCTCCTGAAGTCCAACCAACATGCAGGAAGTAATGGAGACATCGGCACTGGTTGCCACAGGTGAGTATCTCCACCCGTTTAACTCGTTCTGAGCCTTCTCGGCCAAAGTAGTCATTTTGGTGATCGCGACCTTAATCGATGGGTCAGGCGAGGCGATTTGCACTCTCGATAGAAACTGCAACGCGTAAGCGTGAACATACATCTGGCCACCCACCATCCCAGTTACTTTGACCTGGCCAATCACATAGTTCACGCATTTACGCAATTCCTTCTTGTATTTCCCGCTGCTTAACTTGCTGCCAGAGGCCAAGAATGCAAGGCCACCTATCGCGGTCGACGCGATCCGCTTGTCGGGAACGTTTGTACCAATCGAACCATCTGCATTTTGGCGCGAAGCCAAAAACTGAAGCCCAAGCTCAACTTGCTGCAGTGTTTTCGGTGTGACCAAATCAACGATCGGGTCTTTTGGTTTTCCTGGTTCAACCTTTTCGCTTGGCCCATCCTGAGCACTCGCGCTTCGCAACTGAACGCTTCCGAGTCCAAACACCAAAAAGCACGCTAGGCAGCTCGCCAATACGACGCGGCGAGTATTCAATTGTGAATCGTAATGGCAGTTGGCAAGAAACCGAATCCGCGAGCTGATACTCGAACTCCGCGCCATCGCAAAACCAAAACCGGGTGCACCATGCGAGGCTAACGCCACCTTCGCTAGCGTTCGTGTGTAGCTTTCAACGCTGCCGACTTCCTGTGCAGCAACCGCATCACTAACCCTTTCGCATGCCGCTGCATGGACGCGCCGCATCAACCAAACAAGTGGATGAAACCAAAGCAACGTGCCAAGTGCGATCAGCAGGTGGTTCCATAACAAATCATTTGAGCGAAAATGCGCAATCTCATGCAAGAATACTGACGGCAATTCTGATTCAAATTCTGGGTCTGCGAGGTCTGCTGGCAACAACAAAGTCCCACCGCGTCCGCCGAAAATCGATGGCGTTGTCATTTCGTGGCTGACTCGCAACTGAATATTGTTGGCCGCAACTCCTTGGCTTGCACATGCCTCTGCCCACAACAAAGCCAAACGCTCTGTTGGAACGGTCGCACAATCAATCAATCCAACGACTCGCCGCCAAGACAAAATGATTCTGGCAATCAAGAAAAGGCACACCGCAACGTAGGCAAGCAAAATCCAACTACCCAAACTGACTGCTCTATGAGACTCACTTTCCAAGGCCGATTCGATTTCCACTGTGCTTGATGCAGCCGAATTAGCAACATTTTCGACAACAATCGCGTTCAGATCATCCACCCGTTGACTTGGAATTGCCACGCCTTTGTTCGCCAGTGCCGGAGAAGTCAACACAGTCGAACGAAATGCAGATGGCAACGCGAAATGAAGAACAGGCAACACTATCAACAACAGTGCCGCCGCCCGCCAAACCAACACTCGCCAGCGCGGATTGCTACGGTACAGAACGAAATGCCAACCCCACGCTGCCGCCAGAATCGCAGTCCATTTGATCAACATCCATGTCAGGACAGAAAACTCTAAATACTGCCGTAACCAAAACGGTGCATCGATCATGACTTGGAACCCTTCTTAGAGTCTTTCTTGGAATTGGACTGATCCGCTAACTTCTTCAGCGCCAGCAACTCTTTCTCGCTTAGCTTCTGAGAGCTAATCAAGTTCATCAGCAGCGCTTCCGTTGAACCCTGACAAAAAACGTCGGTTACTTCGCGAACCATCGAGCGAAAAACTGACTGCCGCCGCGTCCTTGCTTTGTAAAAATACGCCTTCCCTTCTTTGCGGCGAACAACATGCCCCTTTTCAATCAAGATTGCCAAGATCGAACGCAACGCCGGATTTTTTATTTCACGAGGAAAATCAGCGAGAATCTCTGCTGGCTTCGACTCACCTCGCGCCCAAAGAATTTGCATCACTTCCAATTCGGCAGAGGTCAAACGTGTTGGCATTTTGTCGGGCTCCTAATGGCTGATGTGCAGATATTACTGCACATCAGCGAGCCACGTCAACCATAATATGCAGACTTTTCTGCACATTTCACAAAACAGATCTAAGCGACCGAATTTGCCACGATGACATTTGAAATCACCAAGCAATCTCGCTGTCACAATGCGGAGCTGCCAAATGACCTCTAACCTGTGTGCCGCAGCGCGTCGATTGGGTTCATCGCAGCAGCGCGGATCGCTGGGTACAGCCCGAATACGATTCCTACCGCGACTGAGATCCCGAAAGCGATTGGGATCGACCAGGGAATGATGATTGGCTGCATCGACTGGACGGTTTCTGGTAACGAATTCATCAAATCAGGAATCGTTTTATTCAAACCAAAACGCAAGAAATCAACGGCTTTGCCACAGGTCAGGCCGCCAATAATTCCTAACCCACCGCCAGCAACAGACAACAGTACTGTTTCGATCAAGAACTGCCGAGTGATGTCCTTTCGCCTCGCTCCCAACGCGCGTCGAATCCCAATCTCTCGCGTTCTTTCGGTAACCGTTGCCAACATGATATTCATGATGCCAATGCCACCGACAAGGAGCGATATCCCTGCCAACAACCCCATCATCGCCATGAACATCAAACGCGTATTTCGAGCCTGCTCCAGCAATTTCAATGGCACACCGATGCGAAAATCCTCGAACAGATGGGTTCGCGAAAGCGCTTGCTGAACCGCCTTGCCAGTGGCTTCTGCGTCTTCCTGATTTTTCAGGCGAATGGTGATCTGCGACACAGCGCGGCCACCGTTGTTGCCAACGGACGTCGATTCACCAAAGCGTATCCAATAAGTTTCCAGTGGAATGTAGACATTGTCGGCAAAGTCTTGGCTTCGACTGGTGTTTTTCACGCTTTTCATTTCTTCGCGCGGGGCAATCACCCCCACAACGCAAAAGAAGTCATCGTTGATCTTGACCGATTTACCAACAGGGTCTTCGTGTTTGAATAATGACTTTGCGACATGCGTTGACAGAACACAGACGTTGGATTTTTGGGCATTGTCACTGTCCAACAGAAAGCGACCATTGACGACATTCAGCGAATACAACTCTTTGTATTTTTGCGTACACGCGTTGATTTCGCATTCAGCCCGTCGATCTCGATAACGGACCTCGCGCCCCGTCCTGCGATAAAATGGAATGACCAAATCGGCGGACGGAATATTCTGCTCCAAGTGCCAACAGTCCTCTTCCGTCAGACCGTAGAAGTAAACACGTTTGCCTTGAGTATCGTCGGTTGGCGGTCTGACCGTCGTGACGATGATATTATTGGCGCCCAACTCTTTGATCTGCGCATTAGCTTTGGACGCGATTCCTTCGCTAATGGCCAACAGCCAAATCACGCTGGCCACACCAATAAAAATCCCCAGCACAGTTAGCATCGAGCGCAAAGGATGCATCAACAGCGTTTTCATACCAACGCGGACGTCGCGCAGTCGCAACCGGATCGTTGACGGGTTCTTTCGCCGAGTCCCTTCGGGCTTTGGTTGATATTCGGCGGGAGGCTTCAAACGCTCGTCAGACTCAATCACGCCATCACGAAGCCGTACGATGCGACGCGCCCGATCGGCAACTTCCTCCTCATGCGTGACCATCACGATCGTTGTCCCTTGCTGATTCAAGTCATCAAACAGCTCAAGGATTTCGTTCGTCGTAACCGTGTCCAGATTCCCAGTCGCTTCATCCGCCAGAATGAACTCAGGCTGATTGATCAAACTACGCGCAATTCCAGCTCGTTGCTGTTGGCCGCCAGAAAGCTGAGTGGGTCGGTGACCAGACCGGTCATCCAAGCCAACCAGTTTGGTCAGTTCGCGGGTGCGTTCTCGATCCGCTTTCGTCATCCCGCCGCTATACGCAAGCGGGACCTCAACGTTCCCCTTCACATCCAATTGTGGCAACAAATTGTAAGCTTGGAAAACGAAACCGATTCGCTCGGCGCGGATCCGAGAGAGCTCATCGTCTTTTAGTTTCGAGACGTCACATTCACCGATCTGATAAGTCCCAGAGGTCGGAATATCCAGCCCTCCAAGCAAATTCAACAATGTACTTTTGCCAGAGCCCGATGGCCCCATGATGGCAACGTAGTCCCCATGCGGAACATCCAGATTGATGCCTTTAAGAACTTTGACAGCCTCGTTTCCAAGCTGATAGTTCTTGCAAAGATCGCGAATGTGTAAAGCAACGCTGTTCGCTTGGGCTTCGACCTGATCAGCAGGCGGCTCTGATTCAGTCGCTTTCTTTAACACGCGAACTCTCGGTTTAAGATTCCGCTGGCAAAGTGAGCAATTCCAACACCTCAGCATCGGTAATATTCAAAACGACTTCTTCGCCCACGGTCAAACCCGATTTGACAACCAAATGAGTTTCATTCGCACTGCCAACTTCTAGCTCGCGAGTTTCGACCATTCCAGATTCGCCAGGAATCGCGCAATAGAACCGATCTTCGCGTTCAATCACCGCCTCGATGGGAATCTGAATCGCAGACGCTAATTCTTCCACCAACACATTCACTTCGGCAGTCATGCCAGGCCGCAAGTCAGACGGTGGATCCTCGATTTGAATCTGCACTTCATATTCTTTCACGTGCGACATGTAAGCACTGATCGCAGGCAACGGGTATTCGCTGACGTCGGTCACCATCCCAACCAGTGGCAGTTCGGGTAGAGCGTCCAATCGCAACGCCGCGATCTGCCCTTTCTGTACGTAACCGATCCGCGACTCATGAACCTTGGCGACGACTTGCATCTTTTTGGGGTCAGGCAAGTTGATGATGATTTGGCGTTCGCGGACTGGCAAACCTTCTTCAATCAACGTTGTACTTGATGACCGAGTTCGATCATTCGCATAGACGACTTGGCCTGCAACAGGAGCAACAATCTTGCACTTTGAAAGTTGGTCTTCGATTTGAGCGAGTTGAAGTTTATCCAATTCCCAAGTCTTCTCTCGCGAATTCAATTTCGCTTCAGCTGTCTTGATATTGGCTGTGTACTGGTTCAACATTTTTTCGCGAGTGAACTTGCTTAACACTTCCAATTTTGTGTTCGCAACACCAAGCTCTTTCTTGGCTTTCTCCAGAGCGAACGTGTCAGCCTCCAGCTGCGCCTCTGGGATGTATCCACGCTCGGCCAATCGCTTGCTGTACGCCAGATACTCTTCGGCCCGACGTTTGTTTTCTTCGGCAACGAAAACGGCACTCTGTTGTTGCTCCATCTGCTCAGCAAACGTGCCTTCGTCATACTCCTTCAATGTGAGCCTAGCGTTGTCGACATCCGATTTCGCCTCGATCGTTGCGGCTTCGCTATTGCTGCATGCGATTTGTTGCTGAATCAATTGAGTTTGTAACATTGAATCATCAAGACGCACCAAGAAATCGCCTTTCTCCACCCACGAGCCTTCGTCGACAATCTCCAGGATGTTGACACCCGTGCTGCTCGTTCTGCCTCGCACTCTACTGCGTACTTCGATATTGCTAGAACTTTCGATCTCGCCGCGTTCAAGGACTCGGTACTCAAAGGGGCCTTCGGTAACCTGAGCAGTCAGAAACTCGACCGTCGACTTTTCTTCAAAGAAGTCGCCGAACAATCCTGTGATTCCGCCCACGAAAAAATGAGCAACGAATCCAGCAATCAGCAAGATGCCACCGCCGAATATCACGGTGGATTCAATCGATCCTGAACGAGTTCGAGACCGAATCAGATTGGAAGAAGTCAAAACCATCACTTTGTGGGGAATGGCCCATGCGAGGCGGGGTGTACCTGCGAGGTGGGATAAAGCAGGCAAGGAAGGACTTACAAGTATACTTGCTTATCAATTGTCTGTCAGCCGAAAGTTTGCCAGGGCTTGACGCAAAACGCAGCGAGTCGCCGGATTCTGAGATTAATCGACGCGGTTTATCGAAAAAGCAAGCAGGAGCGGTGCTATTTGCGCCGAATTGTCTCCCAAGTTCGCGCGATCGTTGCCCGGCAAACGGGGTGCCCGGATTCGCGATCCAGGCAACTTGATCTTGAGCTTGAACCTACGGCGAGAGGCGGACAAGCTCCCAACCACTGCCCTGCCCTGCCCTGCCCCGATAGACGATCCTGTCATGCAATCGACTCTCTCGTCCTTGCCAAAATTCGATCATGTTAGGCGACACGGAGTACCCGCCCCAATTCTCTGGACATGGTACGTCTTTGTTCCGCAGGCTGTTGGACAAATCTGTCATTCGATCCTCTAGCCAGCTACGGCTTTCCACTTCCGCCGACTGCTGGCTGGCCAACGCGCCCAGTTGGCTATCACGTGGCCGTTTTCCAAAATAGGCTTCAGACTGTTCGCGAGACGTTTTGGTTGCGTTGCCCTGGATGCGAACTTGTCGCTGTAGGTGTGGCCAAAAGAAACAAAGTGAAACTGCCGAGCACGCGTGAATTTGTTGTCCCTTGGTCGAACCATAGTTGGTGTAAAAGAACAGTTGCCCGCCATCGATTCCTTTCAACAACACCACTCGCGACGAAAGCTCGCCGGCACCGTTTGTCGTTGAAAGAGTCATCGCGTTTGGCTCAAACCAATCCGGCGCCGATTCCTTGGCCTGATGAAACCAAGCTAGAAACTGAACCATTGGGTCCGAATTTACGTCACTGATATCAAGGCTTCCGCGGGTATAGGAAAGCCGCATTTCTTCCAAAGACACTCTCGTTACTCCAATTCAAACCTGTGATGACGATTCTGTAGCGACCACGCTCCAGCCTATTCATTTCACGCAATTCGCGGTTTTCTAGTCGCAAGTGGTCGGTTTGGCGCGCCGCTTGCTTTTCCTAAATACGGCAATCGTTGCCGACTGTCTAAATGGCAGGTTTTAATACACTCGTTGGTGAAAACAATGACTGATTCATTCGTCGGCACTCTTTTGGTGGCTAGCACATTAGTAGAAGAACCGATTTTTTCTCAGGCAGTTTGCTTAATTGTTCACCAAGACGAAGATAACGTGATCGGAGTGATGCTCAATCGTCCAATGCAACCATTGGCGCCAAACTCACTGGAAATGCTGGGCAATTCCAAGTCCGGAAATCGTTTGCCAGAATCGGAAAAAGTTCTTGCTGGAGCGACGAACCAAATCGGAGCTGTGCATTTTGGTGGTCCCAACTCCGGGCCCGTGGTCGCCGTTCACGGATCCAGCCAACATGGCGAAGCAGAAATGGGCAGCGGGATCTACGTCGCGGCGCAAAAGCAACACGTAGAAGCAATCGTGCGGGAACGTTCCAGCCCCTATCGCCTGATCATCGGTCATGTCGGGTGGGACCACGCCACTCTTGATGAACAACTTAGCGCAGGCATGTGGCATGTCATTCCAGCCAGCGAAGCCGTTCTGAACCATGACGACAACGAAATGTGGGCTAGGCTGATTCGGCGGGCCACGGCAAGTTCGGTAGCCAGTTGGATCGGCGCAACGGATACACCCAGCGCCTGCACATTGAACTAATCAATGATCGACGAATCTAGTCCTTCATTTTACGATCGGATCCAGATAGGATGACGGTTCCTATGCCATCCTCTTCTTTGATCCCGCTCCGTGCCTGATTCCGACGACGAACAACCAAAAAAACGATTTCTGATCCAACGCAAGCGTTTGGGAACGATCAAGTTTGTGCGCGAGGACGGTGAGTTCGGATTTATCGAGGCCGAGGATTTTCGCGACGATGTCTTCTTTCATCGAACCGTTTGGCAGCCCGACCAAGATGACAAGGCCACAGAGTCCTCACCAAACATGGGCTATCGACGCCCAAGACCAACTGGACTTTCTGAAGAACTGGTTGATACGCACGTTGAATTCGAGATCGACGACGAGATCTTTTCAACCGAAAAGAAACTACGGGCCAAAATAGTTCGTCCAACAAAACGGCCTGCCGGACAAAAACTCTCTGGCCGCGACGCAACTTTTCGCATTGTGACTCATCATCCTAAAGCACGCCGCAAAAAACCAAACTGGCGAAAGAAAGACTAACAAGTCTGCTCGGCTTACTTCAAAGCCCGCCAATATCTTGCTGCAACTCCGCATAGATTCCAATCTGATCTGAATCTGGCGGTTTGTTTCCATACAGCAACAAACCGCCTTCGCCAGTTAGCCACCGTTCATCCAGTAAACGCAGCGATTGATTTGCTGGCGATGTGACTGGCTCGCGTTTTACACCCATGCTGATCGCATCGTGCGAACCTCGAAAAATGGTAACGTGATCCGGTGGTAAAGTCGTCGCCATTCGCTTGGTGCCGCGACGTGAACGCACCAGGGTTGTGATCTTCCAGCGGTCATCGCGAGGGTCTTCCATGACGCGTACAGTCACGACGGATTCACCTGATGGTACATCAATCGCGGCAAACCAATGCGGATGCTGGACGGATTGCTCCCAGATGGAGCTGTAGGCGATGCGAAACTTCGGGCTATTGGGAACACGAATTCGCAATTGATAAGTCAGCGGCTGTTCACTCGGAATACGCACCGCTGCAATCTGATCATCGGTTGTTGGTTGTAAATGCCCTGTTTCCAATCGTAGTTTTTCAAGCTCTGCCTGTACCCCATGCAACCGTCGCATCGTCGAGACTAAGCCAACGGACAATGCGACAATCGTCACCACAACCAACATCGCTCGCAGGCTGAACTGGTCTCGTTGTACACGACGGGGCGTTTGATCATTGCCAGTCATCAGTGCTGGGAGCAGGAGTTCGTTGGCTCAAGAGCGATCGGGCTGGCGACTTTTTAATGCAGCGGAATCAAAACTTCCATTCGGGTGTTCCCGCTGGATCAGGTCGTTTTGGTGCTTTGCCCAATCCCCAATCGGCTGGTTGCATGTCGGCATCCGACCACCAGTTTTTGTCGCGGATGAATCCGTAGAAACTCGGATGGTATGGGTCGACAAAAGCGACATCCGCTTTCTCTGGTACTTCTTGGCCAGTCAAATGGTACGACGCATTGACAATCATTCGCCGCAAACCTTCGTTCAACAAGTCAACAGAAGCTCCTCCCGTCGTGCAGAATGAAGTTCCTTTTTTGCCGCCCGGCGAGGTATAAGAGTGCAACCAACCGAACGGCTGCATGGGATCATTTTTTTTGCCCTCAATGTTCTTTGATGATGGCTTCAAAGAATCAGTCACTGCCGCTCGCATCAGAATCTCGTCGTCGTCGGTCAGATGAACCACACCATAGACATCGCTCAGTGCAAAAACGTCTTTGACTGAATTCAAAATCGGGTGTTTTGATTTGGCCGGCACGGTCACGCCGCGGCAGCCCTGACGTTTGTGTGCGCCGTGGTGGTTGACCCATTGCTCACCAAGGATTTTGCGACCGAACTGGCCAAAACTCAATTTTCCACCAAACTTGTCACTTCCGTTGAACGCGTGCGTGGCTGTTCGAATGCCGATGACCGGTTTGCCTGCGTCCAAGAACTCGGTGATGTGCTTTGCTTCTTCGGGACCAGGTCGGCGAAACCGCGTCCCGATGATCATCAGGTCGGCTGTATCCAGAGCATCCAACCCCCACAAACCAGCTTGGTTGTTAGGGTCGATGTACTTCTTGTCTGCGGACCAAGAAAATATCACGGTACATTTAAAGCCATGCTTTTGACTCAGGATCTTGCCGAGCATCGGCATGGATTCTTCGGTGCGATATTCTTCGTCACCTGCAACCAAAACAACATGCTTAACGGCTTTACCATCCGCAGGTTCCAACACCAATGTGTGATGATCACCGTACGAGTTGGAACCAAGGGCGATCGCAATGGCAAAGGTTGCGGTGACCCCGCGAAGAAAGCTTTTTGAGAAAATCATGGCTAGGATTCAAAAGGTAGGAAGCATTCATTCAACAACCCAACATTGTACATGCTTGCGTCGGCGAGCGGACAGATGGTGCTAGGGTTGAAGCTAATGTCCTGTATTGGGCCGGAGAGGGCTGCGAGTTTTTTGTTTTGTGAGCGGCAAGACGATAGCCCGGTTATT